>NZ_JBSGJX010000008.1:0-275528 GCF_053605785.1 Nonomuraea sp. NPDC003754 | reverse complement strand
CCAGCCGTCCGGCACCACCCCTTGGATCGGGACGTTCTCGGAGGCGTCGTAGTGGCGGGTGGTGTTCGGGATGTCAGCGTAGCGCTGCAGCAGGTCCAAGGCGTCCATCACCGGCCGGTAGGCGGTGTTGTTGCACTTGAACTCGATCGCGGCCAGCAGCTTGGGCAGCATCCGCCGGTAGTAGGAGGTGTAGGAACTGGTCAGCACCGTCCGCACCCGGGCCTTGTAGGCCTTGGCGTCCGCTTTTGCCTCGGCCACCAGCGCCTGCAGCGTCGCCTCCCCGCCTGGCACCGCCGGGAACACCACCTGCCGGACCGTGCCCTCCGGCGCCCGCAGCGACGCCTCGGCGATCGAGAACAGCTTCTCGGTCTTGCGATGCACCTTCTTGGCCTCGGCCTCGATCGCCTTCTCGACCTTCCGCTCCGCCCGCGTGTTGATCTTCGACACCAGGCCGATGAACAGATCGACCAGCGCGTCGGTGATCTCCGTCGTCCGTGATCACGCCAATGCGGCCACCAACGTCAACCGGACCGGCGGCTGGTTCGCCGCGAAGTCCGACGGATGCGAGGCCATCGCCCGCGCCCGCCAGGAGGCCACCAGCCGGTCGGCGGAGTACCCGCCGAGCAGATCCGCCGACAGACCCAGCGCCTTGGCCCGCCGCAGCTTGACGATCTCCTCCAGCAGCGTCTCCAGCCCCAGCCGTCCGGGGTCGGACTTCAGCTCCAGCAGGAACCCGTCCGCACCCGTGGCCAGCTCCCACAGCGACCGCACCGAGTCCGCTGACAACCCGTTCAGCACATGCAGGCAGAACTCCCGCTCGAACCGAGCCCGGCCCGCGCCCACGATCCGGTCCACCCGCCCCGGCGGCTCGATCTTCAACGTCCGGCAACGCCTCAGCAGCGCAGCCCGCAGCCCTTCGTCCGTGAACACCATCGGGCAGGTCTTGTCCGCCAGCCACTCGGCCAGCACATCCTCATCCGCCCGGGTCGACTCCCGAAACCCCAGCGCGTCCCGCACCTGGGCCCGGTGCCGCTCGATCGACCGGCCCGACCAGTCGTACTCCGCCAGCAACGCCGGCTCAACCTTCACCTGGCCAGCCACGTAGTCCACCGCAGCCTTGGGCAGCTCGCCCACGTGCCGCGGGAACCGGCCCTCTTGCTCGAAGAACTTCAGCATCAGGCCAACCCCAGACGGGTCGCCCCCGTCTTGTTCCCCACCAGCTCCCAGTCGTCGTCCAGCAGCGTCCACGCCGCGATCAGCTCTTCCGGCTCCCACTCCCGACGCACCCGCACCCGCCCTCCACCCGACCGTCTCCGACACGAACACGATCAAGCAGAAACCCCACCCGACCAGCCACGTTCACCGCTCCGAAACGATCATGAACCGCAATCGTGATCTCTCATTTCGCTACCTGGCGGCTGGGGACATGTTCGGGAGCGGAGGGCCGGCTCGGGTGATGGCGGCTCCGTCGACGGTCAGCGGGCGCGTGCCGTACAGGTTGGAGAGCTTGACGCGGACGGAGGTTCCGCCGGCGCTGACGCGGATCACCTGGCGAAGGGTCTGGCCGGCGAAGCCCTCCTGGGACCAGTTCGAGCCGTACCAGGAGGTACTGGCAGTGGCCGGTTGAGCGGCGGTGCCCCAGGTGACCGCCCAGGGGCGGGGCGTGGCCGCGGCGGGGCCGGCCATGGCGGGGGTGGTCACGGCGGGGGTGGCGGCCAAGGCGAGGGCGAGAGCGCCGGTGAGGGCGCCGGCGAGGACGGGGATCGTGACGGTACGCATGATGTCGCTTTCAGGGGGTTGTGCTCAGGCGGTCTTGACGGCGGACAGGTCGAAGTCGAGGGTGACCTTTTCCGAGATCATCACTCCGCCGGTCTCCAGGACGGCGTTGTAGGTGATGCCGAAGTCCTTGCGGTTGATCACGGTGCTGCCTTCGAAGCCGACCCGGGTCAGGCCCTGGGCGTCGACCGCGGTGCCGGTGTAGTCGAGGGGGATGGTGATCTGCCTGGTCACGCCGCGGATGGTCAGCCGGCCGGTGACCTCGAAGCTGTCGCCGCCGACGTGCTTGACCCCGGTGGACTCGAAGGTGATGGAAGGGTGGCCGGCGGCGTCCAGGAAGTCGCCGGTGCGCAGGTGGGCGTCACGCTGCTGGTTGCCGGTCTGGATCCCGGCCACGTCGAGGACCACGTGGACGCTGGAGGCGGCGGGGTCGCCGGCGTCGAGGAAGGCGTTCGCCTCCTTGACGGGGATGCTGCCGTGGACCTTGGTGACCATCGCGTGCCGGGCGACGAAGCCGAAGCGGCTGTGCGCGGGGTCGATGGTGTAGGTGCCGGTGGACGCACGGGGATGCATGTCTCACTCCAACCGATTAGTTCAGTGCTGGAAGATTCAGCAGGACGGTACATCGGCTTATTTCAGCGCGCAACTTTTGAGTACGATGGTTTCGTGACACGATGGCTCAACGACGACGAACAGCGCGCCTGGCGGGCGTTCGGGCTGGCCACCCGCCTGCTGACCGACCGCCTCGAGCGCGACCTGCATGCCGCGGCCGGCATGCCGCCCACCTACTACGAGCTCCTCGTCCTGCTCTCCGAGGCGCCCGAGCGGACCATGCGCATGAGCGAACTGGCGCACTGGACCAACTCCAAGCCGAGCCGCATCTCCCACGCGATCAACAAGCTCGAGGCGAAGGGGTGGGTGCGCAGGGAGCACTACGCCGACGACCGGCGCGGCTGGCTCACCGTCCTGACCGACGACGGCCTGGCGGCACTGCAGGCCGCGGCCCCCCGGCACGTGGCCAGCCTGCGCGAGCATCTGATCGATCTGCTCACCCCCGAGCAGCTCCGGCACCTGGGCGACATCAGCCAGGTCCTCCTCGACCACCTGACCGCCGACCCGGAGCCGGCCAAGGAAGCCGGAGCCGGCCATGGAGCGTGAGGCCGTGGCGCCGAACCTCGATCGCCGGCTACCGGGCGGGCCCCCGAGGTGCACGTCGGTGAGGCGGGCCCAGGACGTGCGGTGAGCTCAGCGCCCGGCGTCGCCGTGTGGCCAGCACTCCATGCCGGGCGGTGCGATGCCAGCGGGGGGCCACAGCGTGGCGGCCTCAGGCCGGCAGCATGATGAGGCCCGCGACAAGCAGCCCGGTGACGACCAGGACCGCCAACAGCAGCGCCACCGTCCCGAACCGGCGCCGGATCAGTTTCGCGTTGTGTGCCATCGGTATTCCTTCCCTTCGAAGATGTCTGTCGTCCCGCCACGAACCGCCGTCGTGGCGCGCCCGGGCAGGCGTCACCGTTGAGGGCCGGGGCGGCCGTTCACTCCTCCTGTCCGCCGGTCAGTTCCCGCACGCGGCGCAGCAGCGCCGTCCTACGGGCATGGGCGCGCACGGCCAGCACCAGCGCCGCCGCGACGAACAGTCCCCCGACGGCCAACGCCAGGACCAGGCCGGCGCCACGCTGAACGGCGGCCGCCGCCAGCGCCGCAGTGGTCGCCAGCGAGGCGGCCAGGCCGATCCAGGCGGCGATCACCCGGTCGGTGGCGAACAGCGGCACCCGGCGCGTCAGCAGCCACCCGCCGTAACCCGTCCAGGCCAGGCAGAACACGGTGAACAGGGCGAAGGCCAGGTGGGTACGGCCGGGCAGCGGGCCCGGCTCGCTCCACCACAGCGCGGCCACGAACACCGCCCCGGCCAGCCCGGCCACCAGCGCCGTCACCGCCCGCAGCCGCCTGCCCGGTGACAGCGACGGCTCCAGCCGTTCGATCATCTCCTGCGCCGACAGGCGCGGTCGCTCCTCGGTCACGGCCGGTATCCCTTCTCCTCCAGGCGGGCGCGTAGCAGGCGACGGGCGCGGTTGAGCCGGGACTTGACGGTGCCGACCGGGACCCGGCAGATCTGCGCGCAGTCCTCCACCGGCAGGTCCTCCAGGTAGAACAGCACGAGGACCTCCCGCTCCGGCACCGGCAGGCCCGACAGCAGGCTCACCAGCTCGGCCCGATCCACCACGGCCTCCACCGGGTCCTCGGCGACCACGTCGCCGGCCGCGAGCGTCTCCTGTTCCCGGGCGTACTGGTCGCGCAGGCGGTCGGTCACCGACCGGCGGGCGATCGTGAACAGCCAGGGCGCGAACCGGGACGGCTCCCGAAGCCGGGGCAGCCCCCGGACCACGGCCAGCCAGATCTCCTGGGTCACGTCATCGGCCCGTTCGGCATCCAGCATGCGCCGCACGTAGGTCCACACCGGCATCCGCCAGCGGGCCACCAGTTCGGCCAGCGCCGCCCGCTCGCCCAGCTGCGCGCGCACCACCAGCAGCTCATCGGTCATCACGTCCTCCCGTCACCCCGAACAGTCGGGCGGCGCGCCGGTCAGGTTCACCACTTGCGCATCTTTCCGGCCATCGGGCAAGGGCGGCCGCGTCCGGGCTGCTCAGGCCCCGCGTCCTTACCGCCGGCCGGGCCGGGCGCGCCGGGCGGCGTGAACCTGTCGCGGCCGTGACGGCAATCAACAGATGAGGACGCGGGACCGCCCACCGGCGCCACGCCGAGCCGTTCCGCGCGCCACGACTCGGAACCCGTTCCGCCCGTGACACGACGGGAACGGCCACACGATCACGTCGGCGGGGGCTCGGGTGAGCAGCCCCGGCCGGCCCTGCCGAAGGAGCCTCCCCATGACGGCGCCGGCCGTTGTCTTCGTGCTGCCAGGAAAACGGCACCTGCCGCTGCTGATCGCGCTGGTGCCCGCGCTCGCCCTGAGGGGGCTGGCGATGCTCGGATACCGGCCGGCGCTGTGGTTCTGGGCCGACTCCTTCACCTATCTGAAGGCGGCCGCCGCGCCCGAGCCGGGCGCGTTCCGGCCGCTGGGCTACCCGCTGTTCCTCGCCGCGCTCTCCCCCGGGCCCGGCCTGACGCTGGTCACCGCCGTCCAGCACCTGCTCGGGCTGGGTACGGCCGTGGCGGCCTACGCGCTGCTGCGGCGCCGGGGGCTGCCCGGATGGAGCGCGACCGCGCTGGTGGCGCCGTTGATGTACGACGAGTTCCTGATCCTGCTGGAACACATGATCATGGCGGACTCCCTGTTCGTGGTGCTGACCACGGGCGGGATCCTGGTGCTGCTGCGGCGGCAGCTCACCCCGGCGGCCGCGGCGGCAGGGGGCGCCCTGCTCGCCCTGGCCACGCTCACCAGGACCATCGGGGCCGTGGTGCTCGTCCTGGCGGCCGGCCACCTGCTGTGGCACCGCCACGGGTGGCGGGCCTGGAGCCGTTTCGTGCTGGCGGGCGCGGTGCCGTTGCTGGCGTACGCGACCTGGATGGGCGCCACGAGCGGCACCTTCGGCCTGACCAGGGCCGACGGCCAGTTCCTGTGGGCCAGGACGACCACGTTCGCCGACTGCGCCGTGATCCGCCCCGAACCCCGCCTGGCCCCGCTGTGCCCCCGCATGCCGGTGGCCGCCAGGCCGGCGCCGCCGTTCTGGCTGTGGGCTCCGTGGTCGCCGATCAGGGCGGTGCGCGCCGACCGGAACGCGCTCGCCGGCCGGTTCGCCAGGGCCGCCATCCTGGCCCAGCCGGGCGACTACCTGGCCGCCGCCGGCGCCGACCTGCGGTGGCTGTTGCGCTGGGAACGCACCACCGAACGGGACCCGTCCGTCAGGCGGACCAACCCGTACTGGTTCCCCTTCGAGGCGCGGCCCTTGCGGGAGTCGGTGCGGGCCGTCGCCGAGTCGTACGAGAAAGGCCCGGCCGCCACCAGGATCGCCGAGCCGTACGCGGGCTGGCTGCGCGCCTACCAGCGTGTCGGCTACCTGCCGTTCCCGCTGCTCGTGCTCGTCCTGGCCGCCGCGCTGGTCCTGGCGGTCGTACGGCGGCGCGGCGAGGCGCTGCTTCCCGGCCTGGCCGCCGTGGCGCTGGTCCTGCTACCGCCGTTCGCAGTCGGCTACGACGTTCGCTACGTGGTCCCGGCCATCCCGCTGACCTGCCTGGCCCTGGGCCTGGCCGTCACGCGCGGGCCGCGCGGCGAGGACGACGGCGGGGTGAGCCGGACACCGCGGGCCCGCCCGCGGGTCTCCTGCGCCGGTGGAGCGCGATCAGGGTGACCGTCTCGGGGCCGCCGGACCGGGGTGGCCGGGGTTCAGGAGTCGGCGCGCCGTCCGTCCTCGGTCCCGAAGCCGTCGAGCGACTCGCGCTCCTCCAGGGTGCGCAGTTCCTGGAACAGCGTGATGTGCAGACCGCCCGGCGTGTCGAGCCTGGAGTTCAGCGACTGCCACGGCGTGACGGTGGGCGGCGCGACCTGCTCGGCGCCGGCCGCGACCAGCTCGTCGGTGGTGGCTCGGGCATCGTCGACCTCGAAGGCGACCCGGATCTTCGGCGCCACCTGACGACCCACCTCGACGTCGTCGATCATCTTCTTCTGCGCGGGATTGGCGATCTCCAGCGTGGCCTGGCCCGCATCGAGGATCGCCACGCGGGCGCCGTCGCCGCTGGAGAAGGCGGCCTGCTCGGGCAGGCCCAGAACGTCCCGGTAGAAGGCCAGGGCGGCCTCGTAGTCCTCGGCCTCGACGACCAGGCGCAGCTGGCGGACGGCGGGCGGCCTGCGGTTCCCTGCATCGTGGGGCGCGGTCATATGGGATCTCCTCGTCCGAGACGCTGATGTCGGGGTTCACGATAGAGGGGCGCCGGACGCGCGCTCTCGGCGGCACGGGCCGCCCCTGCGGAACGGCGATCGCCGACCCGGGGACGCCTCGTCCAGCCGGCGAAGGCCGCCGAGCCCGCCCGGCGCGGGACAGTGGTGTCGCCCTCGTGGCCGGCCTGAGGGCCCGGCGGCACAGTGGCGGCGCAGTGGCGGCGCAGTGGCGGCGCTGTCGCCGTTCTGCTTGAAACCGGTGTCGAATGCGTGTTCTATGGTGGCTGTGGCTTGGGACGCGCTTCCGCTCGTGGACGTCGTCGACGAGCGCCCCGCGATAGAGCGGCGTGCCGTCGTGCGCGACGGGTTCTACGAGACGCAGGCCCGCACGATGATCGAGAAGGTGCCCGTGACCTCGGCCGTCGCCGAGCGGTGGGCGGTCAGCCCCTACCGGGGGTGCGCCCACGCCTGCCGCGGCTGTGTGGCCAGGCGCGGCCACCGTTCGCTCGGCTGGGACACCGGGCGCGACTTCGACACCAGGATCGTGGTCAAGGCCAACGCCGGCTCGCGGTTGCGCGACGAGCTGGCCCGCTGGCCGGGCGAGCCGCTCGCGATCGGTGTGGCCGGCGACTGCTACCAGCAGGCCGAGGCCACCTACCGGCTGATGCCCGCGCTGGTCACGGCGCTGGCCGAGGCGGGCGTGCCGTTCACCGTCTACACCAAGAGCCCGCTGGTGCTGCGCGACGCCGGGCTCCTGGCGGCGGCGCGGGCACCGGTGGCGGTCTCGATCGCGTTCGTCGACGAGAAGATCCGCCGGGTGGTCGAGCCGGGCGCCCCGACCGCGCAGCGGCGCCTGGAGCTGGTGGCGGCCTTGCGCGAGGCGGGGGTCGACTGCCAGGTGCTGATGTCGCCGGTGCTGCCGCTGCTGAGCGACGCGGCCGACCAGCTGGCCGCCACCGTGCGGCGCATCGCGGCCGCGGGGGCCTCGGGGGTGCGGCCGGTGGTGCTGCGCCTGCCGTACGGCACGCGGCAGTGGTACCTGTCATGGCTGGAGCAAGCGCATCCCGGGCTGGTGGAGCGCTACGCGGAGCTGTACGACGCGGCGGGGCTGCCCGCGCCGGGCTACGAGGAGCGCATCACCGGGCAGATCGAGCAGCTGGCCCGCGCCTACGGCATGCGGTGCGGCGCCGCCCCTTCCCCCGCCCGCCGGACGCCCCGGGCCGACCAGCTCACCCTGGTCTGACGGGCGCCCACCGGCGCCGTAAGGGGCCGATCCGCCGCCGGAAAACCGGTTGACCGCGCTTGTAGCGTGGCCGTCATGAGTTGGACTGACCAGTTCGTGAAGCAGGGTTTCGTCAAGGTGCAGGCGGCCTCGCCGCAGGTGGGTCTGGCCGCGCAGGAGCTGCTGTGGAAGCAGATCGGCCTGTCTCCCGACGACCCTTCGGGCTGGACGCAGCCCGTGGTGTGGGCCGCCGACATGACCGGTGTGGGGCCGTTCGGGGAGATCATCCGCTCTCCGGTGCTCGCGCAGGCGCTGGACGAGGTGTGCGGGCAGGGCGGCTGGCGGCCGAGCGGCGCCTGCGGCAACATCCCGATCCGGTTCCCGAACCTGCCGCCGGCCGATGACAGGGGCTGGCACATCGACCTCAACGTCATGCATGAGGACGGCAGCTGGGCCGTCAGCGGGCGCCCCGGCACGCTGCTGCTGCTCATTCTGTTCTCCGAGGTGGGGCCGGACGACGCGCCGACCAGGATCAGGGTGGGTTCCCAGCGCGACGCGGCCGCCGCCCTCGGCGACGGCACGTACGAGCATGTACCGGCCAGCCGGCTGGTGGAGGCCGCCAGCGCCGAGCGGCCCCTGGCGTACGCCACCGGGCTGCCCGGCGAGGTGTACGTGGTGCATCCGCTGACCGTGCACGCCGCCCAGGAGCACCTGGGCAGCCGGCCGCGGTTCATGGCGCAGACGCCGATCTTCCTGTCGGCGCCGCTGGACCCGTCGGCGGACACGCCGCTGGCGCGCGCCGTACGGGAGTGACGTGTCCCTCCGGGGTCGCCCTCGGAGGGAGGTCCGGGCGCCGCGTCCCCGGCCGGGTGCCGACAGGGGACGCGGCGGCTGACGGCAGGAGACGGGGCGGCGGTGGGCGTGCCGGCGGACCGCTCGTAGGATTCCGGGATGAATATCCGTAAAGGTGGGCCGGGCGACGTGGCGGCGGTGGTCGCGATGTTCGACAGCGCGATCGAGTGGCTGGTCTCGCAGGGCCGGACGGGACAGTGGGGCAGCGAGCCGTTCTCGGCCAGCGCCAAGCGCGTGGAGATGGTGACCGGCTGGGCGGGCGGCGACGGGATGCGCATCGCCGAGATCGACGGCCTGCCGGCCGGGTGCATGACGCTCGGCGAGCCGGTCACCTACGTGGCGCCGGCGCCCGAGCCCGAGGTGTACGTGCAGGGCCTGGTCATCGACCAGCGTTTCCACGGCCGCGCGGTGGGCCGGACGCTCCTGGAACAGGCGATGGCCGAGGCCGCCGAGCAGGGTGTGGACCTGGTGCGGGTCGACTGCTACGCCGGCGATGACGGGCAGCTGGTGCGCTACTACGAGAGCTGCGGGTTCCGCCCCACCGAGCGGTTCACGGTCGGCGAGTGGCCCGGCCAGGTGCTCGAGCGGAGGGTCTCGGCCGCCTGAGAGGTGCCCGCCGGGTGCCCTGCGGGCACCCTGCCGCGGGGCGGCTCCAGCCGTACGGTCCGCAGGACACCGTGGGCGCGGATGCGTGATCCGACTGCGGCAATCAGCCGGACGCGGATGTTCTTGTGCAGGAGTATGGGGCGATGGATCCTGTTCGGAATGGCGACCCCCGGCAGATAGGGCCGTACCGGCTGATCGGGCATCTGGGCAGCGGCGGGATGGGCCGGGTCTTCCTGGCCCGCTCGCGCGGCGGCCGGGCGGTCGCGGTGAAGGTGGTGCACGCCGAACTGGCCGGCGATGCGGAGTTCCGGCGCCGGTTCGCCGAGGAGGTCACGGCCGCCCGCCGGGTCGGCGGCTTCTACACCGCCGAGGTGGTCGACGCCGACCCTGAGGCCGACCCGCCCTGGCTGGCCACCGCCTACATACCCGGCCCCTCCCTGTCCGAGGCCGTCGCGGCGCACGGGCCGCTGCCGGCCGCGGCAGTCCGCGTGCTGGGGGCGGGCCTGGCCGAGGGACTGGCCGCGATCCACTCAAGCGGCCTGGTCCACCGCGACCTCACCCACCGCAACGTGATCCTCGCCGACGACGGGCCGCGCGTCATCGACTTCGGCATCGCCAAGGCCCTCGACACCGTGCACGCCTCCACCCGCGTCATCGGCACCCCCGGATTCATGTCTCCCGAACAAGCCAGGGCCGGCCAGATCGGCCCGGCGAGCGATGTGTTCTCCCTCGGCTGCGTGCTCGCCTACGCCGCCACCGGCACCGGACCGTTCGGCGGCGGCATGGCCGACCTGGTCGTCTACCGGATCGTCCACGAACCGCCCGACCTCGACGGCGTCTCCGCCGACATCAGGGCCCTGCTGCGTTCCTGCCTGGCCAAACTTCCGGCCGACCGGCCCACGCTGGACGACATCCTCGACCAGTTGGAGGCGCCCGCGGCCGACGTCACCGCCGCCACCCGCTGGCTGCCACCGGACGTCACCGCCATGATCACCGAACGCGGCACGATGATCCGCACCCCGACCCGGCCCAGCGCCCCCGAACCGCCGCACGAGCCCGTACCGCGACAAGACCCCGTACCGCCGCACGAGCCCGTACCGACAGAAGGCACCGGGATCGGCGGAACGGTGCCCGGCGATCGAGCGGGCCGCGTCGCCGTCGAGGCGGACCCGCGACGCCCCGCTCCCGAGGCGCGGCCGGCGGACAGCCGCTCAGGCGCGACGCCCGCTCCTCATCCTTGGCAGCCCGCGGACCGTCCGGCGGCCGGGCCCGGTGGCGGCACCGCGACCGCCGCGACAACCCTGGCACTGCTGTGCCTTCCCGGGCTTCTGGTTCTGATCCTCAAGGCCGCCCAGATGTTCCTGCGCTTCGCCGACGAGCCGTTCGGGTTGCTGATGGCGGCGAATCTGGCGGTGGCTGTGGCGGAGGGGGTCGTGCTCGTCATGGGCGCTCTGCTGCTGTCCCAGCGCAGGGTGGCAGGGCGCCGGATGATCGCGACGGCCGGCGGTGTGGCGGCTGTGCACAGCATGAGCGCCGGCGTGCAGTTCTTTCTGACGGGCGGGGAACTGACGACGGACACGCCCGTCTCCGTGATCGTGCCGCTCTTCGTGGCCGCCCCGGTGACGGGCTTGTTCGCGGTTGCCGCCGTGCTCATGGCCATGCTTCCGGCCACCGGCCGATGGTGCCTTCGCCGGGACTAGATGTTCTGTCCCGTGAGGTTGGTGACGCGGCCGGCGGGCGTCAGCGCGGCGCGTGCGGTCGTCATGAGGTGAAGCCTGTGGTGTCGAAACGGGCGAGTACTTTCCTTCCGTCTGTGACCCAGACCGTGATCGCGTCATAACCGGAGAGGAAGGCGAGTTCGTCGTCGCCGTCACCGTCGTAGTCACCTGCCGTCGCGGGCTGGGCACCACCCGTCGCGACGACTCCTCCCGCGTTCCGCAAGCCTCCGGAACCGCCCACGAAGAGCCAGGTCGGCGAGGCATCCTGGGCCATCCCGCCGAAAGCGAGGTCATCGCGGCCATCCCCATCGACATCGCCGGACACCGCCGGGCCGTGGGTGCCCCTGAACACCTGGCGCCGGCCGTTCCCGTAATAGACGGTCAGAACCTTGTCGACCGAGGGCGCTTCCGTCTCGTAGGGAGGCTCGTTGTTGCGGCTGCCGTCGTCGCCGATCACGACGTCTCTGGCGCCGTCACCATCGAAGTCGCCGAACGCGGTCGCCATGCCTTTGTTGAGTCTGCGGCCTTTCTCGGACAGGCCGTCCCGGCCGGCGGTGAGGAGCCAGCCGGCGGTCTGCTCGCCGTCGTCGGCCTCGTGCACGACCAGCCCGGTGGCACGCCGCCCGGCGATCTTGTCCGCAGTCATGGTCCCTGATCCCATGCCGCCGGTCGGTGACGGCTGGATGGTGCGGCGTGCGGGAACCGCGTCCCGGCTGAACGGCCCGTACAACACGGCCAGGCTGCCATCCTCCCCGGTGCCGTCATCCCGACCAGGTATCGCCACGTCGGCGGCGCCATCTCCGTTGAAGTCACCGGCGACGGCCCCATTGACCGCCCCATGTCTCATCGCGGGCGGGTGGATGGGGGTGGGCGGCGTCCCGACGTCGATGCCGTGAGGTCCGCCCCAGAAGACATGCAGGCGGTCCTGCTCTTCGTGGCCGGGCAGGCTGCCGTGGCGCAGAACGTCGCCGAACCCGTCATCGTCAAGGTCGGCCCTGAGCACCGGGTCGCTCAGCAGCGGGACGAAGGTGTCGGGTGAGATGACCGCCCGTGTCGCGGGGGCAAGCCCTTGGGGCGAGCCGTAGACAATGGCGAGATATCGCCGATCGTGGTCGTTGAACTCGAACGCCAGGTCCGCGCGTCCGTCACCGTTGACGTCATCGGCGCGCTCGCTGCCCGTGCCCGAAGGTATCGGGGACGCCTTCGGCGGCATGTTCGTCGCGGTTGCGGAGGCGGTTGCGGAGGTTTGCGGCGCGGCCTGATGTTGATGACGTGGTGCGGTTCCGCATCCCGCGATCGTCAAGGCCAGCAGGAGCAAGATCGTCGCCCTGTGTGGCATGGAGGCAGAGCCTAGTGCAGGCCGTCATGCTCTGCTCGCCGTACCAGGAGGCCGGATCCCGCCTGCCGGCGGCATGAGCGACCCCTGTTCCCGACGTCCCGCCACGCGGGCCCGCTCCGTCACAAGGGGTGTGCGGCGGGCCGTTCCTCGACCATGATGTGATCACTGCATCTGGCGACAGGAGGCGGCTGTGCGACTCGGATTGAGCATCGGCACCCTCGGCCCCGCGGCGGCCGACCCGCGAACGCAGCTCGCACTGGTACGGGAGGCCGAACGGCTCGGCTACGACTCCGCATGGGCCGCCGAGGGCTACGGCGCCGACCCCGCCACCACCCTGGCGTGGCTGGCGGCCGGCACCGAGCGCATCGCGCTGGGCAGCGGGGTGATCCAGATGTCCAGCCGTACGGCGGTCGCCACCGCCATGGCCGCGGCCACGATCGACAGGGTCTCGGGCGGCCGGTTCCTGCTGGGCCTGGGCGCCTCCGGGCCGCAGGTGGCCGAAGGCTGGCACGGCCAGCGCTACGAGCGGCCGCTGGCCCACTTACGCGACTACGTGACGGTCGTGCGGACCGCGCTCGACCAGCGGCCCGTCGAGCACGAGGGCCCGGCCATCGTGCTGCCGCTGCCCGGCGGCCGCGGCAAGGCGCTGACGATGACGACCGGCCCGCTCCGGCAGCCGCTGCCGATCCACCTGGCGGCCATGGGGCCCAAGGCCGTCGAGCTCGCGGGGGAGATCGCCGACGGCTGGCTGCCCATCCACTTCCCGCCCGAGCACCTCGCCGAGACGCTCGACCGCCTGCGGGCGGGGGCGGCGCGCGCCCGCCGCGACGCCGCGGGGATCGAGGTGTCGCCGATGGTCATGGCGATGGTGGACGACGATCCCGACTACGCCCGCGACATGGTGCGGCCTATGGTGGCGCTGTACCTGGGCGGCATGGGCACCAAGGGCGTCAACTTCTACAACCGGCTGGCCCACCGGCTCGGCTTCGGCGCGGCCGCCTCCCGGGTGCAGGACGCCTATCTCGACGGTGACATGGGTGAGGCCGTGGAGGAACTGCCCGACGACCTGATCGACGCGCTGACCCTGTGCGGCACGCCGGATCGGGTCCGGCGGCTGCTGGCCGACTACCGCAAGGCGGGTGCGACCCGGCTCATCGTCGGGCTCAACGCGCCCACCACGGACGACCGCCTCGAGCAACTGGCCTGGCTGGCCGAGCTCAACGACTGAGCTCAACGACTGAGCCGAACGGCCTGCCGCCTGGTGTCGCGGGAATCGGGAATGCGGAGGGTGACGAATTCCGGCGACTGGCGGCTCCTTGGACCACTCGGTGGGCGTGACCGCCGATTCGGTGACCGGACCAAAGAAGGCGCCGGAAAGATGATATCCGGCGCCTTTTCATTCCTTTTCCAGGAGTTTCCGGGGATTTCTGCGAATTTTAGGAATTTCATTAATTGTTCTTGTTGCTGCCTCCGCCGCCGGGATTGGTGCCGCCGGAGTTGCCAATACCGGGGTCGTCGATACCGGACGCGCTGACGTGCGTCGCGGCCGCGGCGCCGGCGCCGAAGATCTCGGCCGACAAGGTCACGGGCGCCATGAGAGCGACCGCCGCCGCGGTTCCAGCTGCCAGAACGTTCCTCAGCTTGATCATCGAGCTCAGCTCCAGTCGGATCGGATGCGTCCCGGGCGATGCCCGGCTGGCGAAGCGCCGAATCGGTACGGCGAACGGCACCGACACGACGTCTGAATTCACGCTAAGGGCGGTTTCGCCGAGCATGGTAGGAGTGTCGCTCCCAGGGAGCGGTGCTCACCGTTTGCGCAGCGTCATGGGTGCGCGGCGGTCGGCGCATACGGCGACGATCGCCGCCGTGTACCGACGCCCCGCCTCCCGCCGGAATCGGTAAAAGTTAAATCACCGTAAATCCGGAATACGGCATCCGGCCGCCTGGTTTCTGCCGTTGTGCGATGAACCCGAATATGTGGTGATGAGATGGACAGTCACAACCTTCTGGGGGAGTTCCTTCGCGCCCGACGCGAGGCGACCACACCGGCCCAGGTAGGACTGCTGGACTCAGGTCCTCGCCGGACCCCGGGACTGCGCCGGGAGGAGGTGGCCATGTTGGCCGGGGTCAGCACCGACTACTACGTCCGTTTGGAACAGGGACGCGAGCGCCACCCGTCCGACCAGGTGATCGACGCCCTGAGCGCGGCGCTGGACCTCGCGCCCGAGGCCGTGACGCACCTGCACGAGCTCGCCCATCCCAGGCCGCGACGGCACAGAAGGCCCGGCGACACCGGACGGGCCGGCCCGGAGCTGCTGCGGCTGATACGGAGCTGGCCGTACACCCCGGCCCTGGTGGTCAACCGCCGGATGGACGTGCTGGCCGCCAACCCGCTGGCCGCCGCCCTCTTCGAGGGCCAGGAACACGCGGACAACCTCCTGCGGATGGTCTTCCTGAACCCGGCCGCGCGCGACTTCCACGCCGACCGGGACCGGGGCGCCCGCGTCATGGTCGCCCAGCTGCGCGCCGACGCGGGAGCCGACCTCGACGACCCGCACCTGAGCGATCTGGTCCGTGAGCTGTCTCGCGGCAGCCCCGACTTCCGCCGGCTGTGGGCGCGCCAGGACCTGTCCCCGATACGGCACGGCATGACGCTCGTCTGCCGTCACGACGTCGGCGACCTGGTCCTCGCCTGTGAGTCGTTCACCGTCGACAGCGCTCCGGGCCAGCGGCTGATCACGCTGCAGGCCGAGCCCGGCAGCCCCTCGGAGTACGCCCTGACCGTGCTCGGCAGCCTTCACTTCCTGACGGCCGACGAGGAGGACACCGGTTGCGCGCTGTGGGAGGCCCGGCGCTGAGTCCGGCGTCATGCGCGCGGTGACGACGTCGGGCTCACCGTGCCCGCCACGGACGATCGCCCGGCGTCATGCGCGATGGCGGTGCCGGTGCCGCCGCCGTCCCCGCACGCTCGGCGGCCTTTACGGCGCCCGGACGTCCGAGGACGTCTCAGGCGGCCACCGGGGCCTCGGGCACCGTGCGCATCTTCGGGATCGGCGACAGCGCCAGCACCGCCATCGGCACCAGCGCCCCGATCAGCGCCGCCACCAGCACCACCGGACGCATCCCCACCGCCTGGCCGAGCAGGCCCGCCACCAGGGCGCCCACCGGCGCCGGTACCAACCCCATGGCCCAGATCGTGGCGATCACCCTGCCGGTCAGCTCCCTGGGCGTCGCCGTCTGCAGCACGGTGATGTTGTTGACCATGAACACCTGAGCGCACAACCCCACCAGCAGCTGCGCGAACGCCAGCATGCCCACCGCCAGCCACAGCGGCCCGCCCGCCAGCGGCACCAGGATGAGCGCGCTGTTGCCGACGACCGTGGACCACAGCATGGTCGGCCCGGGACCGATGCCCTTCATCAGCCGCACCGACAGCCACGCGCCGATGATCGCCCCGATGCCGCCGACCGCCAGCACCCCGCCGACCCAGGCGGCGGGCACGCCGACACTGTCGACGACGTAGGGGAAGTACAGCGTCTGCAGGATGCCGATGTCGAAGAAGGAGTAGACGGCGGTGGCGATGGCCAGCGGCCGTACCTGGGGTTGGGCCATCACCCAGCTGAACCCGGCCCGGACGGCGCCGATCAGGGTGCCGCCGCCGTCGGCCGCGGGCGGCTCCTCCTTCTTCCTGATCGACAGCAGGCACAGGGCCGAGGCGAGGTAGCTGGCCACGTCGATGAGGATGACCAGCGGTGCCGAGCGGGCGGCCACCAGCACGCCCGCCAGGCTGGGGCCGATGGCCTTCGACAGCGAGTCGCTGAGCTGCAGGCGGCTGTTGCCCTCGCCGAGCTGCTCGGCGGGGACGAGAACCGGCAGGTAGGAGCGGTAGGCGACCTCGAACAGCACGCCGAAGACGCCGATGACGGACACCGCGACGTACAGCCACCACAGCGTCAGCAGGTCCATCACGAACAGCAGCGGCACGGTCCCGAGCATCACGGCGCGCAGGGCGTCGCTCCAGATGAGCACCGGACGGCGGCGCATCCGGTCGACCCACACCCCGGCCACGAGGAATGGCACCATCGGCAGCCTGGCCAGGGCGCCGAGCACGCCCATCTCCGCCACCGAGGCGTCGAGCAGGAGATAGGCCACGATGGGCATCGCCAGCACGGTCACCTGGGTGCCGATCAGCGACAGGCTCTCTCTCGTCCACAGTCCGACCGGCTCGACCTGCCGGCCGACCGGCCACGGCCGCCGGTGCGCGGCCACCAGGGCCGGCGCCTGCTGTTCGAGCTGGACCATAGTCGGCGTACTGGACGGGCAGCTCGGGCAGCCGGGGCGGGCGGCCCTGCGCGAGGGCCGCGTCGATCTCCAGCAGCTCGGCGACGAAGACGGCGGCGGAGGTGGCGTCGAAGACGGCGTGGTGGACGACGAACACCAGCCGCTCGCCGCCGCCGGGCAGCCGGACCAGGCGGGCCCGCCACAGCGGCGCCTGATCCAGCTCGAACGGCAGGCGGGCGTCGGCGCGGGCCAGCGCGTCGAACTCGCGCTCGGCCCGCTCCGGGGGCAGGCCGAGCAGGTCGGTGCGGGCGAGGGCGACCGGCAGCTCGGCCCTGACAACATGGACGAGGGAGCCGTCCTCGACGGCCAGTGCCGTGCGCAGCGTCTCGTGAAGCCTGACCACCTCCGCCATGGCCCTGGTCAGCCGGTCGTGGCCGGTGCCCTCGGGCAGGCCGACCACGATGTTGACGTGGTGCGCGGGCAGGCCGGGGTCGAATCTGGACAGGAACCACAGGCGTTCCTGGGGCGTAGGAGGCGGGGAAGACGTACGAGCCGCTCACCGGTCCTTCCTCCTACCCCTCCATGGCCTCACGCAGGCTGCGCGGGCGCATGTCGGTCCAGACCTGTTCGATGTGGTCCAGGCACTGCTGCTTGTCACCGGCGAAGCCCGCCTCCTGCCAGCCGTCCGGCAGCGGCCGGTCGGCGAACCAGAGGGAGTACTGCTCCTCGTCGTTGACCACGACTTTGTACTGGCCGTCGCGCATGTCACGCCCTTTCGTGCCGGGGCAGCCTGGTCAGGGCCACCTGCTTGTCCGGTTGCCGGCCGCGCATTTCCTCCACCAGCGCGGCCATGCCCGCCACCGTCGGGACCTGGAAGAGGCTGCGCATGGGCAGCCTGACGCCGAGCTTCTTCCTGATGAGGGCGATCAGTTGGACGGCGACGAGTGAGTTGCCGCCGAACTCGAAGAAGTCCTGCTCGACGCTGACCTGCTTGGCGCCGAGCACCTCGCCCCACAGTCCGGCCAGCGTGCTCTCCAGCTCGTTGCGCGGCGCGACGTGGTCGGTGTCCAGGGCCGTGGCGGCCTCCCCTGCCGCGGCCGCGTCCAGCTCCTCGGCGACGGTGTCCTGGGTCAGGTCGCGGACGCCCGCGACGAACTCTTCCAGCGGGGTGGCGTTGACCACGACCTGGGTGCCCAGGCCGACCGACAGCAGTCGGCGGAAGGCGTCGGCGCCGGCGGCCGGCGAGATGCCGGACTTGGCGCCGTCGAGGTCCATGGCCATGCCGGCGGCGGCCGACTCCTCGTTCACGGCCTGGTCCTCGACGCTCTCCTTGGCGCCGTCGTCGACGGACTGGGTGACGGCCGCCGTGTCGATCCTGCGCAGCACGAAGTCGGAGATCGTCAGGACCTTGCCGCCGTCGTCGTCGTAGAGGGTGTAGTCGGCGGCGACGATCTCGCCCCCGCCGCCGTCGCGGCGGACGGCGTGGCTCCACACCCGCGGCGGGATCGGGGCGTGCACCACGAGCCTGCCGTAGCCGAGCGGCAAGTATGGGTGCTCGTCCGAGGGGTCGAGGAAGGCGGTGGACTCGTCGAGCAGCGCCGGGTGGATGGTGAACGTCCCGGTCTCGGCCGCGACCTGCGGGCCCGCCTCCAGCCGGGCCAGCGCCTCGTTCTGCCCGAGGTGGATCGAGCGCAGGCTGGTCCAGTGCGGGCCGAACGACAGCAGGCCGGAGGCGGAGGTGAAGATGCTGGAGACGTCGTCGGTGCCGGCCAGGGAGCAGCGGGCGCGTACGTCGGCCAGGTCGTCGGTGTGCTCCTGGTCGGTGCGGACCCAGGCCGCCGCGCCCCTGGCGTGCTGGTGGGAGCGGCCGCCGACGACGCTGACGACCTCGAATTCCATGCCGTCGCCGCTGGGGGTCAGCAGCACGCGCAGCTCGGCGCTGCCGCCGTCGGCCACCGGCAGCGGCGCGACGAAGGCCACGTCGCGCAGTTCCATCCGGTAGCCGGGGCCGGGGCTGGGCACGCTGTCGCGGAAGGCGGCGGCGGCGCTCTCCAGGTAGGCGGTGCCCGGTATCACGGGCACCGCGCCGATGCGGTGGTCGGCCAGGATCCAGTGGGTCTCGGGCGCGACCGTCCCGCTGTACCAGGGGGTGCGGCCCGGGGTCTCGTGCCGGTGGGTGAGCACGGGGTGGGCGACCGAGGAGACCCGGTCGCCGCGCTGCAGCGCGCGGAAGGCCACGGGCGCGGCGACCTCGGCCGCCATCCCGACCTCCAGCCAGGCGCCCCAGTTGACCGACAGCACCCGGCCTGGCCAGGTGTGGGCGTAGGCGTCCATGAAGGAGTTGGCGCCGCAGTAGTCGACCTGGCCGAAGCCGCCGGCGACGGCGGTCACCGACGAGCACAGCAGCACGAAGTCGAGGTCGAGGTCGCCGAACGCCTCGCGGAGGGCGATCGTGCCCGCCAGCTTGGGCGCCATGACGAGGTCGGCCGCCGCGCGCTCCTTGACCTCGGCCATGCCGCCGCCGGGCAGGCCCGCGGCGTGGATGAGGCCGTCGACGCGGCCGAACCTGTCGACGGCGGCCGCCCTGACCCGCCGGAGCGCCTCGGGGTCGGTGACGTCGGCGGCCAGGACAAGCACCTCGGCTCCCGCTGCCTCCATCCTGCGGACGGCACGGACGGCGCGGCCCGTGCGGTCATCGGCCGGTTCGAGGGCGTCCCACTGCTCGCGCGGGGGCAGCCCCGACCTGCCGAGCAGGACGAGCCTGGCACGCAGGCGGGCGGCCAGGTCCTCGGCCAGGGTCAGGCCGATGCCGCCGAGGCCGCCGGTGATGACGTAGACGCCCTGCTCGCGCAGGTTCGCCGGCTCGTCCGTGGCGGTCAGCGGCACCTGCTGGTAGCCGCGCACCCAGCGGCGGCCGGCCCGCAGGGCCACGGGGGACGGCGGCACGCCCTCCTCCGGCTCCTCGGGTGTGGCGGCCAGCTCGGTCAGCAGGGCCGCCAGGTCGCCGGTCGGCGACTCCAGGTCGATGTGGCGCACCGACAGCCAGCGGGCCTCGAGCGGGACGACCTTGGCGATGCCGGCCACCGTGGCGTGCTCGGGTCTGGTCAGGTCGGGGCCGGTGACGCCCTGGGTCGCGGCGGTGACGACGTCGAGGTGGACGTCGTGCTCGCGTTCGGCCTGGGCCAGGGCCTGAACGAGGCCGAGCAGGCTGTGGAAGCCCACGTCCTGGGCGTCGAGGGTGTCCTGGACGCCGGTGGCCGGCGCGCCGTCGAGGGCCCAGGCGTGGATGACCCGGGCCGGGACGCCGACGTCGGCCAGCAGCGTCTCGTAGTCTTCGCGGTGGCCCGGCCTGAGGGAGACGGTGCCGTCGGCGGCCACGCCGTAGGCCTGGCCGGGAACGACCGGCACGACGTCGGCGCCTGCCGTCCGCAGCGCCGCCACCAGCGGCGCGGCGGCCTCGCCGGCGAACACGACCTGGCGGCCGGTCCAGGTGGCCGGGCTCGCGGTGACGGCCAGGGGGGTCTGCCGCCAGGTGGGGACGGAGTACCACTCCTCCGGTGGGAGCGCGCCCGCCCGCGGCGGCAGCGGGTAGATCAGCTGGGAGTCGATGGGCGTCTGGACCCAGTGGTGGGTGCGCTCGTAGGGGTAGGCGGGCAGCGGGACCCGGCGGGCCGGGTCGCCGAAGGCGTCGGCGTCGAGGGGGACGCCGCAGGTCCACAGCTCCCCCGCCGCGGCGTAGAGCACCTCGAGGTCCTGCTTGGGGTCGGCGGGGCCGGGCAGGCTGGCCAGCGGCGCCGGCCCGGTGCGCGGCAGCTGGGTGCGGGCCAGGCCGACGAGCTGGCGGCCGGGGCCGCATTCCAGCAGGCGCCATTCCCCTTCGGCGGCCAGGGTCGCCACGCAGTCGCCGAACCTGACGGCCTCGCGCAGGTGGCGGGTCCAGTAGGCGGGGTCGACGGCGTCCTGCGCGGTGATCCAGGTGCCGGTGACGTTGGACAGGAACGGCATGCTCGGCGCGTGCCGTTCGGCCTGGGCGACGATGTCGTGGAAGTCGCCGAGGACGGGGTCCATCATCGGGGAGTGGAAGGCGTGCGAGGTGCGCAGCCGGGTGTGCCCGACGCCGGCCTCCTCCAGGTGGGCGGCGAACTCCTCGACCAGGCTGGTCGGCCCGGCCACGACGCAGGTGCCGGGGCCGTTGACGGTGGCGATCGACAGCCCGTCGGGCAGCTGCCGGCGCACCTCGTCCTCGTCCAGGCGCACGGCGAGCATCGAGCCCTCCGGCATGCTCTGCATGAGCCTGCCCCTGGCGGCCACCAGGCGCAGCGCGTCAGGCAGATCGAAGACGCCTGCGCAGGTGGCGGCGACGTACTCGCCGATGCTGTGGCCGATCATGGCGGCCGGCTCCACGCCCCACGAGCGCCACAGCTGTGCCAGCGCCCATTCGAGGGTGAACAGCGCGGGCTGGGTGAGCGCGGTGCGGCGCAGCTGCTCCTCGGCCTGCTCGCGCTCGTCGTCGGCGGGGAACATCAGGGTCCTGATGTCGCGGCCGAGGTCCTCGTGCAGGAGTTCGGCGCACTCGTCGACGGCCGCGGCGAAGACCGGCTCGGTGCGGTACAGCTGGGCGCCCATGCCGGCGTACTGCGCGCCCTGCCCGGAGAACAGCCAGGCCACGCGCGGCTTGCCCGCCTTGCCCTTGACCAGGCGGCGCGCGTCACGCAGCGCGGCGACGGCGTCGGCGGCGTCGGCGGCGACCACGGCGGCGCGGTGGGTCATCTCGCGCCGGCCCTTGCGCAGGGTGAAGGCCACGTCGGCCAGGTCGATCTCGGCGCCGTCGAGCCGGTCGGCCAGCCGGCGCACGGCGGCCTCCAGCGCGGTGGGCGTGCGGGCCGACAGCTGCAGCAGGTGGGCGGGGCGCGGCTGGGTGGTGGGCACGGCGGCGGGCGGCGCCTGCTCCATGACGATGTGGGCGTTGGTGCCGCCGATGCCGAAGGAGCTGACGCCCGCGCGGCGGGGGAAGCCGTCGGTCTCCCACTTGGCCAGCTGCGAGGCGACGTAGAAGGGGTTGGTGCCGAAGTCGATGCGCGGGTTGGGCTTCTCGAAGTGGAGGTTCGGCGGGATCATGCCGTTCTCGACGGCCAGCACGGCCTTGATGAAGCCGGCGATGCCCGCGGCCGGGCCGAGGTGGCCGATGTTGGTCTTCACCGAGCCGATGCCGCACCAGCCGGCCTCGTCGGTGTCCCGGCTGAAGACGCTCGACAGGGCGGCCACCTCGATCGGGTCGCCGAGGGCGGTGCCGGTGCCGTGGGCCTCGACGTAGGTGACGGTGCGCGGGTCGACCTGGGCGACGCCCAGCGCCAGCGAGACGGCGGCGGCCTGGCCCTCGGCGCTGGGGGCCGAGAAGCCGACTTTGGTGGCGCCGTCGTTGTTGATGGCGTTGCCGACGACGACGGCGCGGATGTGGTCGCCGTCGGCGATGGCGTCCGACAGCCGCTTGAGGACGGCGACGCCACCGCCACCGCCCCAGATGGTGCCTTGCGCGGCGGCGTCGAAGGTGCGGCAGTGCCCGTCGCCGGCGTAGATGCCGTCCTGGTGGTACTGGTAGCCCCACTCGGCGGGCAGTTCCAGGGAGACACCGCCGGTCAGCGCCATGTCGCACTCGCCGGCGCGCAACGCCTCGCAGGCGACGTGGACGGCCACCAGCGAGGAGGAGCAGGCGGTGTGCATCGTGACGCTGGGCCCGCGCAGGTCGAGCTTGTAGGAGACGAGCGTCGCCAGATAGTCGGGGTGGTTCCCGGTGAAGACGGCGAGGTTGCCGACGGAGGCGAACACCTTGCGGTTGGGGCGGATGTACAGCCATTGGTATTCGTCCGACCCGATGGTCCCGTAGACCCCTACCTCCCCGTGGTAGCGGGACGGGTCGTAGCCGGCGTCCTCCAGAGCGGTGTTGGACAGCTCGAGGAACATCCGCTGCTGCGGGTCACGCAGCTCGGCCTCCCTGGGAGACATCCCGAACAAGGCCGCGTCGAGCCCGCCGTAGTCCTCGGCCACCGAGGCCGCCCGCACGAAGGTCGGATCGTCGAGCATGTAGTCGGGGACGCCGAGCGCCTCCTGCTCCTCGCGCGTGTAGAACTTGACGGACTCCACCCCGTCGACCAGGTTGCGCCAGAACGCGGGCACGTCCGCGGCGCCTGGCACTCGGCAGGCCAGGCCGATGACCGCGATGGGCTCGACGGCCTGCTCGGGTACGTGGTTCGCCGGACCGGTCATTCCTTGTTCTCCTGTCTGGCCTGGTAGGGCCTGCGAGATGACGGTCGTGCCTGGCGCGCCGCGATGCGTCGGGCGGCGCGCTCCGGTCCGGCCGTGCGGCGCTCGCCGTCGAGGTGGGCGGCCAGCGCGCGGACGGTCGGGAAGCGGAAGAGGTCGACGATCGGCACGTCCCTGCCGAGCGCGGCGGCGAGACGGGCCTGGACCTGTGCGGTGGCGAGCGAGTGCCCGCCGATCTCGAAGAAGTTCTCGCCGGCCGAGATCCTCGGCCGGCCGAGGATCTCGCGCCAGACGCCGGCGATGAGCCGTTCGGTGCCGGTGGCGGGCTCCTCGCCGCGCCGGGGGGCGGGCCTGGGCGCCGGCGCGGGCAGCGCGGCTCTGTCCACCTTGCCGTTGGGGGTCAGGGGCAGCGCGGGCAGCAGGACCAGGTCGGCGGGCACCGCGTGGTCGGGCAGGCAGGCGCGCAGGTGCCGCTGCAGTTCGCCGGCCTGCGTCGCCGCGCTCGCCGGTACGGCGTAGGCGCGCGTGACCTGGCCGCCCGGCTGGTCGACGGCCACGGCGACGGCGGCCCGCACGCCGGGGTGGGCCAGCAGCGCGTGCTCGATCTCGCCCAGCTCGACCCGGTAGCCGCGGATCTTGACCTGGCCGTCCTCCCGGCCGGCCACCACCACGCCGCCGTCGGGGTCGTACCTGCCGAGGTCGCCCGTGCGGTAGCGGCCGGTCACGCCGTCGGCCTCGACGGTGAAGCGCTCCTTGGTGAGGTCCTCGTCGAGGTAGCCGTCGGCCAGGCGGCGGCTCCTGACCATCACCTCGCCCAGCTCCCCTACCGCGGCGGGCGCGCCACCGGCGTCCAGCACCAGCAGTTCGGCGCCGTCGACGCCGTGGCCGACCGGCACGGGGTCGCCGCTGTCGCCGCCCGGCCCGGAGATTCCGGAAGTCCCGGAGATCCCGGTCCCGGTGATCCCGGTGATGAGGTGCATCGCCTGGATCTGCGGCGTCTCGGTCGTGCCGTAGGCGTTGACCATGCCGGCTCGCGGGGCGACCTTCGCGAACCTGGCCACCTCCGCCCAGGTCAGCCGGTCGCCGCCGAACACCGCCAGCCGCAGGTCCGGCAGCGGCGTGCCCGCCGCTGCGACGAGGGTGGCCAGTTGCGGGGTGAGGTGGGCGACGGTGACGGCCTGGTCCCGCAGCCACGCCGACAGCCTGGCGGGGTCGCGGACGTGGTCCTGGTGGGGCACGCACAGGCGGGCGCCGAGCACGAGCGGGGTGAACGCGTCACGCAGCAGCGGGTCGTGCGCGAGGCCCGCCAGCAGGGCGAAGGTGTCGCCGGCCGTGAGCTCGAAGGCGGCGGGGTACCAGGCGAGGAAGCGGGCCAGCGGCCGCTCGCCGGTGCGGACCGGTTTGGGCGCTCCGGTGGTGCCGGAGGTGAAGGACAGATACCCCCGCCGCTCTAAAGGCACGAAGGGGAGCTCGTCCCGGGGGCGCGCGCCGGGGGCGGCGGGCTGGGTGAGGCGAGGCAGCCGGTCCAGCTCGGGTGGGACCGCCACCCCCTCGCAGGCGATCATGGCGTGCGCGCCGGCCGCCCTGGCCTGCGCCTCCAGCCTGGCGGGCGGCAGCGCGGAGTCGAGGACGGCCCAGCGCGCCCCCGCCGCCAGGACGCCCAGCAGCAGGGCGGGCAGCTCGGTTCGCCGGGCGGCCAGGACGGCGACCGCCTCCCCCGGCCGCACCGCCGCCGCGACCCGTGCCGCCGTCGCCGTCACCGTCGCGGCCAGCGCGGCGTAGGTCAGCTCGCCGCCTTCGCCGCTGACGGCCACCCGCCGCGGATGGGCGGCCGCCTGCCGCAGGACGCGCTCCACGATCCCGGAGCCGCTCCAGCCGGGCAGCGCCGCCGTTCCCCCCGGCAGCGCCCGAACGCCGCCGGGCGGCGCCGGAACGCCGCCGGGCAGGACAGCGGGCGGCGCTGCGGTGCCATCGGGCGGCGATGCGCCACCGGGCAGGACAGCGGGCGGCGCCGCGGTCCCGCCGGGCAGGACAGCGGCGTCGTCGGGCGGGTCGATCGTGGCGGGGCGCAGGGCGGCGTGCCGTACCGGCTCGTCGGGCGCGGCGACCAGGTCGCCGAGCAGCCTGAGATAGCCCGCCAGCAGCGCCTCGACCCGCTCGGCCCGGAACAGCCGCGGGTTGTAGACGGCCTGCAGGACGTGGCGGCCCTGCCGCTCGCCGACGTACAGGGTGAGGTCGAACAGCGACCCCGGCAGTCCGGGAGGCAGCGGGGTGGCGGTGATCCCGGGCAGGCTCAGGCGGGGCTCGGTGAAGTCGTACATGTTGAACAGCACCTGGATGAGCGGGTTGCGCGACAGGTCGCGGCCGGGGCCCAGCCGGTCGACCAGCCGCTCGAGCCGCACGTCGAGGTGGGCGAACGCGTCCGACAGCGTCGCCTGGCAGCGCGTCACGTGCGCGGCGAACGCCTCGCCGTCGGCCACGCGCATCCGCACGGGCAGCATCTGCACCAGGCATCCGGCCATCGGCTCCAGCGCCGGGTCGCGCCGGTCGGCCACGGGGGTGCCGACGACGAGGTCCCGCTGTCCGGTCAGGCGGCGCAGCACCTGGGCGAAGGCGGCCAGCATGACCGCGTACGGCGTGGCCCCCAGGCGTGCCGCGAGCGCCCGGACGGCGGCGCTGACCGCCGGGTCCGCCTCGGCGCTCGCGCTCGCGCCCTCGAAGGTCTGCACGGCCGGCCGCGGGCGGTCCCTCGGCAGGTCGAGCACGGTCGGGGCGCCGTCGAGGTGGGCGCTCCACCAGTCGAGGTCCGCCGTGGCCTCCCTGCCGCCGAGCCAGGCGACGTAGCCGCCGAACGTCGCGGGCAGCGGGGCGAGCGCTTCGCCGCGGTAGGCGCGGCCGATGTCGTCGTAGAGCACCGACTGCGACCAGCCGTCGAAGACGATGTGGTGCGCGGTGACGGCCAGGACGTGCTCGTCGCCGCCCAGGCGCAGCAGGCGCGCCCGCCACAGCGGGCCCCCGGCCAGGTCGAACGGCTCGGCCGCCGCGGCCTGCAACCGCTCGCGCACCTGCTCCCCGGTGACCTCTTCCACGGGAAGCGGCACCTCGCCGGGCGGGTCGACGGCGACGGCAGGGACACCGCCGGACTCCGGCACGCGCCACCTGAGCACCTCGTGGCGGCGGGCGACGGCGGCCAGGGCGGCGCGCAGCGCGCCGACGTCGAGCCTGCCCGACAGGCGCTGCGCCATCGCGATGTTGTGGACGGGCGTTCCCTGCGCGAGCCGTTCGACGAACCACATCCGCCGCTGGATCGCCGACAGCGCGGCGGGCGCCACCCCGGGCGCCTCGTGCAGCGGCGGCGCGCCGGCCACGCGCGCGGCGATGCCCGCCACCGTACGGCCGGACAGCACGTCCTCGACGGCGATCTCCCTGCGCAGCCGGACTCGCAGGCCCGCGGTCAGGCGCATGGCCAGCAGGGAGTGCCCGCCGGCCGCGAAGAAGTCGTCGTCGAGCCGGGGCTCGGCGCTCTCGAACGTCCCGGCCCACACCGCGGCGACGGCGCGCTCCTCGGCGCTTCGCGGCAGACCGCCCCGCGCCGGTGCCGTGGACGGCCGGTGGGCGCGCAGTGCCACCATGTCCACCTTGCCGCTGACCGTCATCGGCAGGACCGGCAGGCGCACCACCCTGGTGGGCACCATGTAGGCGGGCAGCGTCCGCAGGCAGTGGGCGCGCAGCCCGGCCAGGTCGGGGGCGTCCTCGGGAGTCAGGTAGGCGGTCAGCTCCTTCAGCCCGCCGGCCCCGGTGTCCAGGTCGGCGACGGCCTGGCGGACGCCCTCGTGGGCGCGCAGCACGGACTCGATCTCGCCGATCTCGACACGCTGGCCCTGCACCTTGACCTGCCGGTCCAGGCGGCCGAGGAAGCCGATCCGGCCGTCGGCGTCGAGCACGACCCTGTCGCCGGTCCGGTACAGGCGCGCGCCGGGCGGGCCGTAGGGGTCGGGGACGAACCGCTCGGCCGACAGGCCGGGCCGGTCGAGGTAGCCGCGGGCCAGCTGCGGGCCGCCGATGTAGAGCTCGCCCGGCACACCGGCAGGGCAGGGGTCGAGCTGGTCGTCCAGGACGTGCGCGGTGCAGCCCGGCAGGGCGTGGCCGATCGGCAACGGCCGGTCCCATGCGCCCTCGAGTTCGGTGCCGACGACGCACACCGTGGTCTCGGTCGGGCCGTACCAGTTGTGGAAGCGCCGCCCGCCCGGCCTGGCCCAGCGCGCGACCTGCTCGGGACCGGCGGGCTCGCCCGCGGTGAGCAGGTCGGCGAGCGAGGGCAGCCGGTCGGGGTCCAGCAGCGGCAGCAGGGCGGGCGGGATGGTGCCCCAGGTGACCTCGTGGCCTTCGAGGAAGCGCTGGAGCCTGGCCGGGTCGACCCTGTCCTCGTCGGGCACGAGCATGACCGCTCCGCCCCTGGCCAGCGGGGCGAAGATGTCCAGCACCGACACGTCGAACCCGAGCGCGGCGAAGCCGATCGAGCGGCAGCCCTCGCCCAGCTCGAACCGCCCGCCCGCCATCGTGACGAAGGAGACCACCGCGTCGTGGCTCACCACGACGCCCTTGGGCCGTCCCGTCGAGCCCGAGGTGTACAGGACGTAGGCCGCGCCGGCCGGGTGGGTGCGCCGCGCGGGCGGCTCGGGCGCCGCGCCGGCGTCCGGCTGCAGGAGCACGACGGGGGCGCCCGCCAGCGTCCGGTCGCCCGCGGGGTCGGCGACGACGAGGTCGATGGCGGCGTCCTCGACGATCGTCAGCAGCCGTTCGCGGGGATGGGAGGGGTCCAGCGGCACGTAGGCGCCGCCGGACAGCAGGACGCCCAGCACCGACACCAGCAGGTCGGGGGTGCGCCTGGCGCAGACGCCGACGCGCGTCTCGGGGCCCACCCCGTGCCCGCGCAGGCGGTGCGCCAGCGCGTTGGCGGCGCGGGTGAGCTCGCGGTAGGTCAGGCGCCGGTCCCACTGGCGGACGGCGACGGCGTCGGGCGTGCGGTCGGCCTGGGCGGTGACCAGCTCGTGCAGGAGCGGGCCCGGCTTCACGTCGGTCATCCGGTCCGGCCCTCCAGCGTGAACAGCGCCGGTCTGGCCGGCCCGTACGGCACGGCGACCGCCGCCTGCGCCTGGCCGCGCGGGGTGTGCAGGGGCAGGTGGAGCACGTGCCAGCCGTCGACCTGCCACGGGCCGCCATCGCCGAGGTCGGCGAAGGGGCCCGGCGCGCCGCGGCCCGCGCCCGCGACGAGCGCCCGCCTGGCCGTGACGGCGCGCTGGGCGAGCCAGTGCCGGTCCTCCTCCGCCGCGTCCTCGATCTGCTCGCGCTCGCCAGGGTCGAGCTCGGACAGTTCGACGGGCTCGGCCGCGGTGGTCAGCCGCAGGGCCACGCCCGCCCGGTGGTCGCGGGTGACGGCGATCAGGGTCAGCCCGCCGGTTTCGGCGAGGCCGGCCACGGGGGTGCCGCCGTAGCGGCTCAGCACCTCCTTCGCGCCGGCCGGGCGGTCGGCCAGCCAGAGGTGGACCTCGTCCGCCTCCGGTCCGTCGACCTGTTCGGCCTGGTCGGCGGTGATCAGGCGGGCCAGCTCCTCGGGCGCGTCCTTGACGAACAGGTGGCCGGCGCGCACGGTGCGCAGCCCGAAGCCGGCGGCGGTGTGCCTGGCCCAGCCCAGCATGTCGGGCGGGGCCACCTCGCCGTCGTGCAGACCGGCCACGGCCACGACGGGGGTGTCCAGCGGAGGTTCGGGGGTGTACCGGTAGCGCTTGATCCAGGCCATGTCGGATCGCAGCAGGGGCAGCATCAGCTCGCGCAGCTCGGGCTCGTCCCTCAGCTCGGGCAGCGCGCCGGCGCGCCGTACGAGCTGGTCGATGAACGCCTCGTCGGGCAGGTCGGCGGTGGCCGCCAGCGGCACCCTGAGGTGGGGCGGGTGGGCGGCGCCCACGTACAGGCGTACGGGCGGGGGCAGGCCACGGAGGCGCAGCTCCCTGACCACCTCGAAGGCCAGCCGCGCGCCCATGCTGTGCCCGTACAGGGCGTAGGGGGAGGTGGTGGCCGGGGCGATCTGGTCGGCGACCTCCTCGACGGTGAAGGCGGGCGGCTCGGCGAGCCGGTTCTCCCTGCCGGGCAGCTGGAGCGCCACCACCTGGAGGCCGGTGAGGGCCCGCTGCAGGGGGGAGAAGGCGCTGGCGCCGCCGCCGGCGAAGGGGAGGCAGAACAACGTGCGGGCGCGGCGCGCGGTGGCCTGGAGGGGGCCGCGCGGAGCCGCGGTCAGCTGGCCGCTGATCGCTGCGCACCTCCCCCGCCGCGTCGGGTGTCGCGTGCGACGGTGAGGACGGGACTGGGTGGCCAGGGTGTCGGTCGCGCAGGAGGGGATTGCTTCGTCGCCATGGTGCGAGCGCTCCTCGGCAGAGCTGCAAAAACACTGGAAATTGAATCCCGTACAAGAATGTACGTCGTGCCCCGGTTTTGCCGCATTCGCGGTCAGAACCTCTTATATCGACTCCTAACGGGAGGCGTCAACGGCGCTTATCGCGGCCCGCCATCCGATGCCCAGCCGGCAGCTCGTACACTTGGGGCCTTCTCGTATCGGCATTCAGGTGATATAGGCTGCTCTTTACGTCCTGCGACCAAATCGAGGATTCGGTCACACCCATACCCGTGGGCCCTCTGGCGGCGAAGTGAGCGGAATTCGCCTCCCCTGCCTGAAGATAGGAAAGGCGGCAATAGCAAGATCGTCATCTTGTCGGGCGGGCGTGGCGGCGACAGCGGATTCGCTGAACGGTCCGGTGTCAAGGCGCCGTCATCCTTGCCGGGATCCGCTGGTTTCGGTCCCTTTCTGCACGGTAGTCCGGCTCCCTCGAGGGGAGCCGAAACTCCGCGAAATCAGCGAGATAACAGAAGAGGGAATTGATATCGACTTTTCCTGTCAGTGGCTTCTCCGGCCAGAGGGATAATGCGGATCCTCTTCGGCCTCGGAGAAAAGTTCCTCGCTCCACAGCCGCCGCATTTCCGCGCAGCCGTCCAGCAGCTCGGACAGCCGGCCGCAGCCGGCGACGCGCCCACGGTCGAGGACGATGATCTGATCGGCCCGCTCCAGAGCCGCCTTCCGGTGCGACACCACCACGAGCGTCGCGGGGCCGCCGCCGTCTCCGGCCGCGGCGATCCGGTCCCACAGCAGCATCTCGGTCTCGACGTCCAGCGCGGACGACAGATCGTCGACGACCAGCAACTCCGGAGCCCGCACCAGCGCGCGGGCCGCCGTCGCCCGCTGCACCTGACCGCCGGACAGCCGCACCCCGCGCGGCCCGACCATCGTGGCCGCGCCGTCCGGCATCCCGGCCAGGTCCTCGTCGAAGGCGGCCAGCCTCAGCGCGCCGGCCAGATGGTCGTCGGGCCGGCCGAGCAGCAGGTTCTCGCGCAGCGAGGCGGAGAACAGCCGCGGGACCTGGCTCACGTAGGCCGCCCTGGGCGGCACCATGAACGTGCCGGGGTCCTCGACGCGCACCCCGTTCCAGGCGATGGTGCCACCGGTGAGCGGCACCAGGCCGAGCAGGGCACGCACCAGCGTCGTCTTGCCCGACCCGACGGCGCCGGTGACGACCGTGAACGACCCCCGCCTGACCGTCAGGTCGACCTCACGCACGCCGTGGCCGCCGCCGGCGTGGCGCACGCTCAGCCCGCGGATCTCGACCACCTCCAGCGGGTCCGCGCGATCGGGCACCGGGCCGGCGGGCGGCGGCTCGCGGTGGAACCACACGCCGCCGCTCCTGGACAGGTCCGTGGCGTCCTCGTGGCCGGCCATCAGCCCGGTGAGCCGCTCGGTGGCGACCACGGCCTGCGGCAGCCGGTAGAGGATCCCGCCGACGGTGCGCGGCAGGGCCGCCAGCCAGCCGACGTAGCTGGTGAACAGTGCCAGGTCGCCCACCGTGAACTCGCCACGGCGCATCGCCGCCGCCGACAGCAGCAGGACCAGGCCGATGCTGACCTCGACGCTCGCGGCCGTCGCGGCGCCGAGCAGGTCGGTGGCCATGCCGTCCTTGACCGCGGCCGCGCGCCGCCTGCTGTTGTGCAGGCGCAGGCGCTCCAGCGCCGCCTCCTCGGCCCCCGCGGTCTTGATCGCCAGGACGGCGCCGAACATCTCGCCGACGTAGGCGGTCACGGCCGCGCCGAGCGTGCGGGCACGCTGGTGCAGCCGCCTGACGACCTCGTTCATCAGCCGGCTCAGCACCCCGATCCCGATCATCGGCAGGACCAGCACGAGGGTGATCAGGGGGTCGATCGACACCATGATCGCGACCGCGGCGCCGCCGAAGAGGAGAGCCCCCACGAGCGGCACCGACTCGTCGGCGAGCTCGACGAGGTCGCTCACGTCGTCGCGCAGCCGGCCCACCGACTCACCCGGCGCGTGCGGCAGCCTGGCCGCCGCGGGCCCGCGCGCGGTCATGACCGACCGCAGCACGTTGGCGCGCAGCAGCGTCGCGGCGGCGTCCCACCAGTAGACCCCGTAGGTGAAGGCGACGACCAGGACGGCGCCGCGAACCAGCTCGACCCCCACGAACGCCGCGCACAGCCACAGCGACACCTCCAGTGCGGCGGCGCGCTGCCCGCTGATGTGGTCGAACAGCGCCCGCAGCAGCAGCCCGCCGGCCAGCGGGATGACGCTGACCGGCAGCCACAGCAGCGCGCCGATCAGGTAGCGGCGCAGGTCGAAACCGGTCAGCCGGACGGCGACCAACAGGGCGGCCCTCATCGGCGCACCCCCGCCAGATCCAGCAGCCGCCCGAACCGGCTGCCCGGGTCGGCGGCGAGGTCGGCGCGCCGGCCGTACTCGACGATCCTGCCCTCGGCGACGACCGCGATCTTGTCGACCCGCGACAGCGACGACAGCCGGTGCGCGATGAGCACCCCCGTCCGGCCGGCCAGCAGCCGGTCGATGCTCCGCTCGACGCGCCGCTCGGTGGCCGGATCGAGCCTGCTCGAGGCCTCGTCGAGGATGACGAGTCCCGGGTCGGCGAGGAACGCCCGCGCGAAGGCGAGCAGCTGCGCCTCACCGGCCGAGACACCGCGCAGCTCGGTGTCGAGCCCGTCGGGCAGCCCGGCCAGCCACGGGCCGAGACCCACCTCGTCCAGGACGGTCCGCAGCCGGTCATCGTCCGCGTGCGGCCGGAACAACGTCAGGTTGTCGCGGACGCCGGCGGCGAACAGCTGCACGTCCTGTGTGACCGCGCACACCCGCCGCCGCACCGAGGCGGGATCGGCCGCGCGCAGGTCCAGCCCGCCGACCAGGACCGCGCCCTCGGTCGGGTCGTACAGGCGCAGCAGGAGCCTGGCGATGGTCGTCTTGCCGCTGCCGGTCCGGCCGACCAGGCCGAGCGTCTCGCCCGGCGCCAGCGTCAGGGTGATGCCCGACAGCACCTGCTCGTCGTCGCCGTAGGCGAACCCCACGCCGTCGAGCTCCAGGCCGAGCGGTCCCGCGGCGGGCAGCGGACGCGGGTTCACGGGGTCGGGCAGCGCCCGCCGCCGCGCCAGCAGGTCGCCGACCCTGGCGAACCCGGCCAGCGCCGACTGGTACTGCCGCAGCTGCTCGATCAGCCGCTCGAAGGGCGCGCGGACCATCAGCGTGTACTGGAACAGCAGGACGGCGGTGCCGACGGTGAGCGTGCCCGCCTGCTGCGCCCACGCGGCGAGGGCGAGGATGATCGCGGTGCCGGCCGCGAACGCCACGCCGGTCGAAGCCAGCAGGACGCTGCCGATCCGCGAGGCCCGCAACTCCTCCCGGTACCAGGAGGAGGCGACCTGGTGGAAGCGGTAGACGGTGTGCTCGCCCGCGCCGTTGGCGCGGATGTCCTCCGCGCCGGCCAGCCGTTCCTCGAGGTGGCCGAAGAGCATGGCGCTCGCCGCCCGCGACCGGGCGGCCGTCGGTACGGCCAGCCGCTGCGCGCGGGCCATCCCGAAGCCGGCGAGCAGGCAGTAGGCCAGCAGCGCGCCGCCGATGAGGGGGTCGACGGCGAACACGACGACCAGCACGCCGCCGAGCAGCAGCAGGCTCGCCACGACGTCCATCAGGAACGCGACGACGAATCGGGCGACGGCCACGACGTCGCCGTCCACCCGCTCGATCATCTCGCCGGGCGTGTGCCGGCCGTGGAAGGCCATGTCGAGGCCGAGGGCGTGCTGGGCCAGCCGCTCCCTGAGCCGGTTCGTGCCGTCCCACGCGAGCCGGCCGGCGAGCCAGGCGGTGACCACGCGCGCGGCCTGCGCGGCCACGGCGACCGCGAGGAAGGCCAGGGCGAGCAGGACCAGGTGGCGGGTGCCGGCTCCGGCGCCGGCGTCGTCGACGAAGCGGCGGGTGAGCTGGGGCGCCGACAGCGGCAGGAGCGTGGCGGCGCTGATGGCGGCGGCGAGCGCCACGGCGGAACGGCGTCCGGGCCGCAGCTCGCGCAGGACGCCGGTGATGGGTGTCGTCATCGGGCGGTGTCACCGCCCGGCGCGGGTCTACCGGCGGCTACATAGGCCGCCGTCGGTGGGGTCAAGGCGTGCACGAAGCGTCATGTCCTTGGGGTCGGGGAAGGTTCGCGGCTGGGTGGACATGAACGCTCTCCGCATCGCTGCGCTCCCTTTCTCGACGACTCGCTGCCCGGGAGTACACCAGACGGCCGGCCTGGCGGACAACCGATTTTGCCGGCCGCCGTGGGCCGTACGGCCGTACTTCCTGCGTCGTAGCCGAAGGAGTCTTCCCTCGTACGACGACCGGAGGCGGCCGGCACCGCGACGATCACGGCATGGAAGACACACTGCGCGCCCTCGTCAAAGGCGCTGTCCTCACCCCCGGCCACGAGCGCTACGACACCGAACGGCAGGCGTGGAACCGGACCATCGACCCCCGGCCCGCCGCCGTCGTGGAAGCCGCGGGCCCGGGCGACATCCGGGCCGCGATCGCCGTCGCCCGCGAGCACGGCGTGCCCTTCGCCGTGCAGTCGACCGGGCACGGCACTCTCGTGCCGGCCGACGGCGGCATCGTGCTGAAGACCTCCCGCATGGCCGAGGTGCGGGTCGATCCCGAACGGCGCACCGCGCGCGCCGGCGCAGGAGCGGTGTGGTCCGACGTCATCGCCGCCGCCGCGCCGTACGGGCTGGCGCCCGTGTCCGGCACGCCCGCGATCGGCGTGGCCGGCTACACGCTGGGCGGCGGCACCGGCTGGCTGTCGCGGCGGTACGGCTACGCCGCCGACAACCTGCTGAGCGCCGAGGTCGTGACGGCCGGCGGCAGGCGCCTCACGGTCAGCGCCGAGGAGCATCCCGACCTGTTCTGGGCGCTGCGCGGCGGCGGCGGCAACGTCGCGGTCGTGACGTCGCTGGAGTTCGCGCTGCACCCGGTCACCGACGTCTACGCGGGCATGACCCTGTTCCCCGCCGAGCGGGCGGCCGACACGCTGGCCCGCTACCGGGAGTGGGCGCCGGACGAGCCCGACGAGTCGAACACCTCGATCATCCTCATGCGGATGCCGGACACGGGCGGGTGGGTGCTGGCCGTACGGGCCTTCTACGCGGGCGGTGCCGAGGCGGCCGAGCGCTGCCTGGCCCCGCTGGTCGACGCGGCGGGCCCGGCGCTGGCCGGCGGGTTCGCGGCGATGAGCTTCGCGGAGGCTGCGTCCGCGTTCGGCGGGCCCCCTCCCCCGCCGATGGCCGTGCGCCAGCACCTCGACCTGCTGCGCGAGGTGCCGGACGACGCGATCGAGGCGATCGTCAAGGGCGCGGAGCAGCCGGTGAGCGCGATCGAGCTGCGCCACTGGGGCGGGGCCATGGCGCGGCCCGCTGAGGGGGCCGGCCCGGTCGGTCACCGCGACGTGCCGTTCTCGGTGATCACGACGGCCGTCCTGGACGGCTCCCGCGACGCCGCCGAGGTGGACGAGCGGATGCGCGAGGTGACCGGCTGGCTGGGCCCGCACGTCACCGGCGGGTCGTTCCTGAACTTCCTCACCGACCCGGGCCGGACCGCGGCCGCCTACACCCCCGTCGACCACGCGCGGCTGGCCGAGGTGAAGCGGGCCTGGGACCCGGACAACATCCTCGGGCGCTCGCACAACATCCCGCCCGCCGCGGCCGCCCGCGCGGCTTCGTGAGGGCCGTGACGCCCCGGCGCCGGCGGAGTCGGTGTCCTTCAGCGTCCGTGTCTCCGGCCGAAGGTGCGGAGGTCAGTCCTGCGCGTCGGCCCCGGCCGCCCAGCCGGCGGTGATGTCAGCGCCCACGTCGTGCAGGAGCCCGAGGAAGACGGAGACGAGCGGGGTGAGGGAGGGGTCGGCGACGGGTACGCCGGGCCGCCTCCCGCGCCCGCCGTCTTCGCGCACCAGGGGCGTCAGTCGCCGCCGAGGCCGTCGAAGTCGTTCCAGCCGGGGCTCCGGGACATGAGCTGGTCCCAGGTGGGCCAGCTCATCCGCGTCTTCTGGCGGACGAGCTCACCCATCATGCTGTACGGCGGCGCCTTGTGCGGCTTGTCGAGCGCCTGGCCGACGATCGCGTCGCGCAGCGCGGCCGCGGCGTGCAGGCGGGGCAGCACGGCATGGATGCGATCGGCGTAGCCCGCGGGGAGGGGGTGCGCCGCCGCGGGGGTGAGGTCGTATCCGGCGCCGGCCGTCACGAGCGCGATCTCGGGCCGCTTGCGGTGGGCGACCTCGAAGAACAGGTGGAGGGCTACCGCGTCCCAGACGATCTCGACCTTGTCCGGCGCGACTCCCTGCTCGGTGAGGAAGCGCGCGGCCACGTCGGCGCCGTCGACGTCGAAACGCTGGTCGCCGTTGCCCTCGTCGCTGAGCCCCACGTCGTGCAGGACACACCCCAAAAACAGCAGTTCGTCGTCGTAGTCATGGCCGGGTCGCAGACCCTGCTGTTCGCCGAGGAAGCGCCCGTAGAGGTAGGTGCGCATGCTGTGGTTGAAGATCGCCGGCTCTTCGATGTCCCGGGCGAAGCGCATCGCCTTCAACGCCGGCTCGGTTCGGGGAAAGGGCAGGTCGCCGTACGTGTCCATCGGGTCAGCCTTCCTGGGCGCCGGGGGCGGGGTGTCGCACGTCGGAGTGGAGGCGGCGCAGGGCGAGCAGGCCGCCGACCGCCGGGACGCAGGCAAGCCGGCGGGCGCCGGAGGAGGCCCGCGGGACCAGCGACACGGCTCCGATGACGGCGACGTAGCACATGCCGTGCACCGGGCCGACGAACGTCGTGATCGTCTTGGCGTGCACGGTGAGCAGGTTGACGATGAGGATCACCAGGGAGGCGGTCTCGAGACCGGCCGCGATCCGCAGGGCGCGCACGGACATCACGCTCCCGTGCCCGAGCCGGGTCGGACGATCATGAGGACCACGACGGTCGCCCATGCCAGGTTGTAGATCCCGGTGAACATCGACAGCCGGCGCAACCGCCTGCCGTCGTCGGGACGGCTGAGCGCGTCACGCTGGCGCGGGTAGATCTGCGTGGCCAGCAGGCCGCCGGCGATGGCGGTGAGAACCATGGAGATGATGATCCAGATCTCGCCCATACGGCCCTGGCCACTGGCCAGGATGATCCCGGCGGCGGGCACGAGGAGCCCGAGGATGCTGTAAATCCGGGTGATGCGGTGCAGGGCGACGGCCACCGCCCGGTTCCTGTCGCCCTGATCGGGTGGCGGCGAGGGGTCGGCTGCGCCCGCGCCGGCCGTTACGCCGGCGGCGACGGGCGCGTAGCGGGGAAACAGGCTCGTCGCGACGGCCGAACCGCCGACGAACACGATGGCGGCGAGCACATGCACCGACAGCAGCAGACCTTCCACAGGTCCTCCTCAGGTCATCCTTCAGGCAGGCTGAAACCTACCATGAACCTTCAGCTGGCCTGAAGGTAGCCCCTCTCCCGGCCCGCCGGGCCACGCGTCCCGACCACGAGCGGCCGTTCTGGGCGGCGCCCCGAGCGGCGGCGATGGCCAGGACCGTGATCCGCTGAAAAGATCTCCCAAGAACTCCTGTCAGGGGCGAGACGGTGTGCCGTGAGGGTGTGAGATCACTTGCTGCCGTGTCCACCGTCGGTGGACGCCGCACGCGGGCGACGACCAGGCACCCGCCGGGCCCGGACAGCGGATGACCAGCGAGGAAGCGAGGACAGAGGCGAGTGTCAGATCGTGACGACCCGGTAGCCGAGCATGGACGAGGACACCGGCCGGGGCCCGGCGAGGACCCGGTGGACGTCTTCATCCGAGAGTTACGGGCGCTGCATCGGCAGCAGGGATCACCGTCGGTACGGGAGCTGGCGGACCGGACCCGGCGCGCCCAGGCGCCCTACTCGAAGTCGGTCATCGGCCAGGCGCTGCAGGGGCATCGTCTGCCGTCGGAGGGCGTGCTGCGAGCGCTGGTTCACGCTCTCGGTGTCGACGATCCTCAGCCGTGGGTGGACCGCCGTGCACAGGTCATCGCCGCCGGCAGAACCGTATCGACGGCGCGGCACAACCCTGTCGAGCAGGCGGCCGGCGAAGGCGCCGGCACCGATGAGCCGGGCGCCGCAGCCGAGGGCCCGGTCGCGGGCCATGCGGACCCCGGCGCCGGCCGCGGGCTCCTGACGCGGAAGAAGTCCCTGCGATGGGTGATCACGACGGCGGTCGTGGCGGCGACCGCCGTCCTCTTCGCGGCGGGGATGTCGGCCCTGGGCGGCACGCAGACGGCCGCCGGCCCCGGGCCCGTCGTGACAAAGGTGTCGCCCGCCCTGCCTGAGGCCGCGCCCTCCCAGGTGAGCGCCCCTGTCACGGGCTCCTCGCCAAGCCGTGCCACGCCTGCCGCCACGAACACCTGGAGCGCGGTGCACGGCCTCGGCTGCCAGGCGGAATGGTCCTACGCCGACCCCGGCTGGCGACCGACCGGCGGCGGCTGGAGGCAGGACGGCTGCACGGGCACGGCGCTGTTCCTGCAGGTGACGTCCGAGCTGGGCCATGCCACGCAGCTGGTGAACTGGTACTTCGACACCCGGCCGCACGCCAGGTGCACCGTCGAGGCCTTCATCGCCGACGACCGCCGGTCGGCCGGCACCGCCTACTACTACCTCGACGACGACGACACCACCGCCCCGCACCTGGGCGGACCGGTCACCGTCGACCAGAAAGCCCATCGCGGCACCTGGGTCACCCTGGGCAGCTGGCCGGTCCCCGGACCGGGACGCCTGACCCTCATCCTGGCCAACCAGCCCCATCGCGCCCACGACACCTCCACCGTGACGGCATCCGCGGCCCGCGCCACGTGCCGCTGGAGTGACGAATAAGGTCGGTCCGTCGGCGGCGCGTGCCGATCAACGGACCCACACAGCGGGCCACGCCGGTCCGCGAGACCGGACCGGCGTGCGTTCAGCGGGGGTCGACGACGCGGCCGTGCCTGATGGCGCCGACCACGAGAAGCAGGGAACCGGCGACCGCCGCCACCCCGAGGCCCACCGCCACCCAGCGTGAGACCTCGACGAGCGAGGTCTGGTCGTCGAGCAGGACCTCCGACAGAGGGAAGGAGGCGAGCGAGGCCACCAGGGCGCAGCCGCCCAGCACGCCGTACAGCTTGCCGTTGGCGAGCGCGGTGGCCGCGCGGAAGGAAAGGGAGATCCCGGTCGCCATCAGGGCAAGGAAGGCGATCCCCCCGACGGTGTCCGCCGTGGTGAAGGACGCCGCGGGCCCGTCCGCTCGTAACGCCCTCCAGAGCAGGGTCAGGCCGACGTAACCCAGCGCACCCGTGGCCAGCCCCCCGATCGCCTGGTAGAGGGTCGAGGGCTTACCCGACCGCGTGTCGAGCTGTTCGGCGATCGTCGCCGCGTATTCCTTCGGGGTGCCGAACGCCGTCGTGGGGTCCTCGCCCGTCTCCGCGACGTGCGCCTCGACCTCCGCCAGCACCTCGCCGACCCGGACCCCCGAGATGTCGCGCAGGCGCAGCGCCAGCGTCAGCTCCTCGCGGTACTTCCTGTCGAGAGCGGTCATCCCTTGACTCCTCGCTCGATCACGCTGATCGCGGTCTTCGCGAATGCCGCCCATTCGGGCCCCTGCGTCGCGAGCGCCGCCCGGCCTTCGTCGGTTAGCCTGAAGAACTTCCGGCCCGGCCCGCCCTCTCCGGCCCGCCACTCGGCCCGCAGCAGGCCGTCGGTGGTCAACCGGTTGAGCAGCGGGTAGAGCGTGCCCGCCTTCATGTCGGGCATCCCGGCCCGGTCCAGGCGTTGGAGCAGGGCGTAGCCGTAGTCCTCGCCGGTCTCGGCGAGCAGGGCCAGCACGGCGAGGTCGAGCACCCCGCGCAGCCACTGTGTCCGCCTGGACGTCACGTCCGCCATGAGAGGAAGGTAACACCTACTAGTAGGTCTCGCATGGTAGTGGGGCAGGTAGCGCTCCTACGAGCCGGGCGCTCGAACCTCGCCCTCGCGCCAGTCACGGTAGGTGGTGGTGAACCTGGCGGTGAGCTTGGTCGTCTCGTCGAGCGGGAAATGCCACGAGAGCTCGAACGTCTTCGGCCTGTTCCGCCCGTCCAGCACCAGCACCCACGACAGGCTGGTCTCGCCGGTTTCCCGCTCGGTGCGTTCGTCGCCGTGGAGCGCCCTGATCTGCCGCGCGAGCGGCGCCGACGCCTTCCTGGTGACCAGCGCGCCGGCGTAACGGCGGCCCGAGGCGCTCACGTTCTCGGTCGTCCTGGCCAGATCGGCGATCACGCCCACCGCTCCCATGGTGTGAGGGCACCGGGCGTACAACAGGATCGGCGCTCGGGACGGGTCGGGCACCTCCTTCCCGTCGATGTACTCGGTTTCGGTGAGCACCACGCGTTGGGTCAGCTCGAGATTCTCCGCCGTCACCGTCATGTCCATGCGGGTGTCGACCGACGACACCGCGTCGTGATCGTAGGACAGCTTCCCCTGCGCCTTGGTGGCCCAGGTGCCCTGGGGCAGGAACCCCTCGAAGGTGAAGTCGGCCATGGGTGTCACGTTGACCGCGCTCTCCAGGGCGAGCGGGAGGTCCCGGGAGGTCGGCGGGGCCGTCGAGGAGCCGGTGGGGGTCGGCTGGTCGGCCATGTCGTCCCCCGGCGTGCCGAAGCCGCGCCACAGGACCACGCCGGTGGTCGCCGCGGCCACCACGGCCGCCACCCCACCCGCCAGGAGAGCCCGCCGTGACGCCACACCGGACCCGCGCTCCGCCGTCGGGCGCTCGCGCCCGACGCCCTCGGTCGGTACAGCGCCGCCGAGCACCGCCCCGCCCCCGCCCGGCACCCCTGCAACGCCGCCGGCCGTCGGTACGGCGCCGCCGTGCGCCGCCTCGGCGCCGTGGCGCAGGGCGGCGTCCTCCTGCGCGGGCGCCCGCTCCCCGAGAAGCTCCAGCAGCAGGTCACGCGCCGACGGCCGGAGCGCCGGGTCCTTGGCCAGGCACCTGGCGACGATCCCGCGCAACGGTTCCCGCAGCTCGCCCAGGGCCGGCTCGTTGTGCAGGATGCGGTAGGCGGTGGCCGCGAAGGTGTCGTTGCCGAACGGCGGCCACCCGTTGGCGGCGTGGACCATCGTCGCGCCCCAGGCGAACACGTCGGACGCCGGCCCCACCGGCAGGCCGCGGAACTGCTCGGGCGCCATGTACGGCGGCGTGCCGGACGCGCCCTCCCTGGTCGCGGTGACGTCGACCAGCCTGGCGATGCCGAAGTCGATCACTCTGGGCCCGTCGGGGCCGATGAGCACGTTGCCCGGCTTGAAGTCGCGGTGGACGACGCCCGCCCGGTGGATGGCGGCCAGCGCGGTGGCGGTGCCGATGGCCAGCCTGGTCAGCGCGGCGCCACGCACGGGCGCGACGGCGGCGAGGGCGGGACCGTCGATGTACTCGCTGGCCACGTAGGGCGGCTGGTGGTCGAGGTCGACACGCAGCACGCGGGCCGTGCAGAACTCGGCGACCTGGCGGGCCGCGGCGACCTCGCGGGCGAAGGCACGGTCGATCCCGCCGGTCATGACCTTGACGGCGGCGAGCCCGCCGTGCTCGTCCTGCCCCAGGTAGACCGTGCCCTGCCCGCCCTGTCCCAGCTGACGGAGGATGCGGTATGGACCGATGCGCACGTATGCCTCACATCATCGCGGGACTGCGGCTCGCAGAATGGCCTGTGGTGCGGGACGGAGTGTCCGGTTCGACCGGGTGCGCGCAACCGGTCGGTGGCGAGGCGCGGACCGCCTCGCCACCGGCGACGCTACAGGGCGCTGCCCTTCTTCCACTCCTTGAACGACAGCTGCCAGAAGCCCCAGCCGTTGTTCCACTCCAGCGCCCGGTTGGTGCCCTTGATGTCGACGATGTCGCCGCGCTGCACGTTGTCGAAGAACCACTTGGCCTGGTCGGGCCGGGCGTTGATGCAGCCGTGGCTGACGTTGCGCCTGCCCTGGGCCCAGACGTTGTCCTTGGCGTGGACGTACTCGCCCGAGTTGGAGATCCGCACCGCGTGGTTGATCATCACGTCGTAGTAGCCGGGGTCGCCCTTCTTACGGCCCGGCGAGATCATCCGGACCGGGTTGCCCCTCTCCATCGTCATGTGGATGCCGGACGTGGTGGTGTACTCCCGGGTGGTGGCCATGCCGGCGCTGATCCGCATGGTCTGCACCCTCTTGCCGTCCCGGTAGACGTACATCATGTGCGTCTTGGCATTGATCTTGCTGATCTGCTGGGCGCCGATCTTGATCGAGGTGGTGTAGTCCTCGAGCCCGTACATGTCCTTGCCGCCCTGCACGCCGTTCAGGCGGGCGGTCACCTTCACCGTCTGGTGCGCGGGCCAGTACTTGGCGGTGCGGTAGATGACGGTCGTGTCGTTGATCCACCGCCACGCGCCCTCGACCGGCTTCTCGGCCTCGACCTCGAGCGCCCCCTCGACGGCGGCCTTGTCGGACACCGGGTTGTTGAAGGTGAGGATGATCGGCGCCCCCACGCCGACCTTCTCACCCTTCTGGTTCGGCGTCAGGTCGGCGACGTCGAGGACCACCGCGGGCTTGAGGGTCTTGAAGCTGGCCGCGGCGGTGGTCGTCCCGGCCTTGGCGGACACGCTGTAGGCGCTGGTGGGCCGCAGCGGCTCCTTGGAGACCCACTTGGTCTTGTCGGCGTTGAAGGAGCCTTCCACCCGCTTGCCGCCGCCCTCGACGACAACCTCGTCGAGGGCGCCACCCGAGGCCGTCACCACGACCTTCTTGTTGGGCTTCACCTTGGCGCTGCCCTCGGCCGGGCTGATCTTGATCTGCGGCGCGGGCGTCGCCGACGCGGTCGCGGATCCGCCGTCCGCGGTGGTCCCTCCGGTGACCGCCGAGCCGTTCGAGCACGACGCGGTCAGAGCCGCCGCCACAATGACCGCGACCCCGGCGGCAGGCTTCCGCCACGCTGGCGCAACGCTCAACACAACCCTCTCCCCCATACCAGCAAAGTGCACCCAAAAACCTTAATGGCCATATCCATTGGATGCTGCATCTTATGGGAGAGTTCATTCAAATTCGGACACATTGTGCTGTCAGCCGCTTGACAGCCTGTGCGTCAGTCCCGTGTGCCTCCTTCCCGCACCCTTGGTCCTGACGGCCTGCGCCAGCGCCCGCCGCGACCCGACGATGACCACCAGCTTCTTCGCCCTGGTGATGGCGGTGTAGAGCAGGTTGCGCTGCAACATCATCCACGCGCTGGTGGCCAGCGGGATCACCACGGCCGGGTACTCGCTGCCCTGCGACCGGTGGATCGAGACGGCGTAGGCGTGGGCCAGCTCGTCGAGCTCGTCGAAGGAATAGTCGACGCTTTCCTCCTCATCAGTCAGGACTGTCAGCTTTTGATCGTCCAGCCTGATGTCGGTGACCACGCCGACCGTGCCGTTGAACACACCCGCCGCGCCCTTGTCGTAGTTGTTGCGCAACTGGGTGACCTTGTCGCCGACCCTGAACACGCGCCCGCCGTACCGGCGCTCCGGCATGCCCTCGCGCGAGGGGGTCAGCGCCTCCTGCAGGGCGGCGTTGAGCGCGCCCGCCCCCGCCGCGCCCCGGTGCATGGGCGCCAGCACCTGCACGTCGCGGCGCGGGTTGAGGCCGAACTTGCGGGCGATCCGGCGCGCGACGACGTCGACGGTGAGCGAGGCGATCTCCTCGGGCTCCTCGCACGGGAACAGGAAGAAGTCCTTCATGCCCTCCAGCACGGGATGGCGGCCGGTGTTGACCCGGTGGGCGTTGACCACGACGCCCGACTCCTGCGCCTGGCGGAAGATCTGCGTCAGCCGTACCCGGGGGATGTCGTCGGCGGCCAGCAGGTCCTTGAGCACCTCGCCCGCGCCGACCGACGGGAGCTGGTCGACGTCGCCGACCAGCAGCAGGTGCGCGCCTGGGGCGATCGCCTTGACGAGCTTGTTGGCCAGCAGCAGGTCGAGCATCGACGCCTCGTCGACCACGACCAGGTCGGCGTCCAGGGGGTTGTCGCGGTCGAAGGTCGCCTCGCCGCCCGGCCGCAGCTGGAGCAGCCGGTGCACGGTGGTGGCCTCGTGACCGGTCAGCTCGGCCAGGCGCTTGGCCGCCCGCCCCGTCGGGGCGGCCAGGATGACCTTGGCCCGCTTCGCACGGGCCAACTGCACGATCGACCGGACGGTGAACGACTTGCCGCAGCCGGGCCCGCCGGTCAGCACCGCGACCTTCTCGGTGAGAGCCAGCCGGACGGCCTGGCGTTGCTCGGCGGCCAGCTCGGCCCCGCTCTGGCCGCGCAGCCAGTCCTCGGCCCTGACCCAGTCGACGTCGGCGAAGGCCTTCAGCCTGTCGCGGCCGGTGCGCAGCAGGCCGAGCAGGCTGCCGGCGAGCGACAGCTCCGCGCGGTGGAAGGGGACGAGGTAGACGGCCGGAACAAGGTTCTCGCCCGCCGGGATGTCCTCGCGGACCACGCCCTCCTCGGCGACCAGCTCGTCCAGGCACGTCCTGACCAGCTCGGCCGGCACATCGAGGATCTTGACGGCGTCGGCTACCAGGTTGGGCGCGGGCAGGTAGCAGTGGCCGTCGTCGGCGGCCTGGGACAGCGTGTAACGCAGCCCGGCCTTGACGCGTTCGGGGCTGTCGTGCGGGATCCCGACGGCCTGGGCGATGGTGTCGGCGGTCTTGAAGCCGATGCCCCAGACGTCGTCGGCCAGCTTGTACGGCTGGCTCCGGACGACCGAGATCGACGCCTCGCCGTACTGCTTGAAGATGCGGACCGCGATCGAGGTGGAGACGCCGACGCCCTGGAGGAAGATCATGACCTCCTTGATGATCTTCTGTTCCTCCCAGGCGATCGCGATCAGCTTGGTCCGCTTGGGCCCCAGCCCCGGCACCTCGACCAGGCGCTCGGGAGCGGTCTCGATGATGTCGAGGGTGTCGGTGCCGAAGTGGCCGACGATGCGCTCGGCCATCTTGGGACCGATGCCCTTGATCAGGCCTGATCCCAGGTAGCGCTGGATGCCCTGGATCGTGGCGGGCAGCACGGTGGTGTAGGACCACACCTCGAACTGCTTGCCGTAGCGCGGGTGGGAGGTCCACCTGCCGGTCAGCCGGAGCGACTCGCCGACCTGCGCGCCCAGCAACGGCCCCACCACGGTCAGCAACTCGGCGCCCGACCGCTCGGTGGCGACGCGGGCGATGGTGTAGCCGGTCTCCTCGCTGGCGAAGGTGATCCGTTCGAGGACCGCTTCCAGCGTCGTCGCGGGGGGACCGCCTGATCCAGCCGTCACGCCTACCTCTCTCCCGAGCTCTTCTGGCCAGGGTAGAGCAGCGGCGGCCGACTGTGATCAGCGGTGGACGGCCCGCGGGGACAGGCGCCGCACCAGAGGCCGGACGTACAGATGGGCCAGGATCGCCAGGCCGCCCAGCAGCAGCAGCGCCGTGAACATCCACTCCCCCGAGCCGTCCGGCCCGTAGACCCGGTTGGGCCGCCCGACGTCGATGGCCCTGGTCTCCGTGCCGGCCCGGTGTGACTCCCGGTCGCTGTCGTACATCGCCACCTCGGCCCGGCGCACGGTGCCGTCGTCGGAGCGGAAGGTCCCGATCCAGCTGCAGCTCTCGTGTCCGGGATGCTGGACGCAGTAGAGGCGTTGCGCGGTGAACGTGCCAGGAAGACCGTCGGCCCGTGCGGCCCGGATGACATGACCGATGTTCGGGGTGGCGAGGTACAGCAGGAAAGCAGCGACGAGGGTCATCGCCACGGCGAAGGCGGAAGACCGCTTGCCGGGCCGTCCGCCCGCCATCGTCATCGCCCGTAGGCGAGCGCGCAGCCGCACCGCATCCCGGCACGCTCGGACTCGCGGGGGCGCCGGTGCAGAAGCATCGCCACCACCATGGGCGCGAAGACGACGGCGTTGTAGAACAGGTGCAGCTCGACCCGGGGGACCAGCAGCTGGATGATGCTGGTGGGCACCGGCCTGCCCAGCAGGTTGTTGCCGGTCACCGCCTGCATGAGCAGGAGGAAGTGTTCCAGGTGGTGCCAGGTCTGGATGGCCAGCGCGATGTTCCACCAGGTGCGGGCGCGCCCGGTGAAGCCCTTGCGCAGCAGGAGGAAGCCGGCGAGCATCAGCAGCGCGTAGCCGTAGTGCATCCACTCCGACTTGACCAGCCAGGGGAACGGCACGCCCAGGACGCCACGGGCTTCGGGGATCGGCCAGTCCAGGACGTAGATCTGGACCGCCTGGGCCAGGTGCTCGGCCCAGTGCGCCACCACGACGACCAGGAACAGGCCGAGGGCGGCCCGGTGGTAGCGACCGTTGAGCAGCGATGTTTGAACGGTGTCGGGGTGCGTCCAGGACTGGGCGGCCATGTGCGAACACCTCTTCCTCGGAACCTACGGCGTGACCTGCGCGTGTTCCAGACCGGCGCCTGCCGCGCGTGCGCTGAGCCCCCCGAGCGCCGAATCCGCAAGGATCGTAGAACGGCGCATGCGTCGCGGCGATCGCGCTGACAGCTTTCCGTCAGGACGACCTTCTGGAGCGGTGCCGGCTGATCATCCTGACGTGGGCAGAGCGGGGGTTGACCCTCGGTAACCTTCCGCTCATGAGTGAAGTGGGTCAGACGGCGGCCAGGGCGCTGCTGCGCAGGCTTGCCGTGGAGCAGGCGGAGTCGAGGGTGCCGTCGCTGGCGGCAGTGATCGTGCGGGACGGCCGGCCGGCCTGGTTCGGGGCCAGGGGCCAGATAGGGGACGGTGCGCCCACCCCCGACACGCAGTACCGGATCGGTTCGATCACCAAGTCCATGGTCGGCGCCGTCGTGATGAGGTTGCGCGACGAGGGCCTGGTCGACCTGCTCGACCCGCTCGGCAAGCACGTGGAGGGCACGCCGTTCGAGCACGTCACGATCGCCCAGCTGCTCTCGCACACCGGCGGGCTGACGGCCGAGCCGCCGACGGAGTGGTGGGAGCGCACGCCCGGCCTGCCGTTCGACGAGCTGGCCGCCCGGCTCGGCCCGGAGGGCTCGCGGCACCGGCCGGGCCGCCGCTTCCACTACTCCAACCTCGGGTTCGGCCTGCTGGGCGAGGTGGTGGCGCGCCATCGCGGCATGACGTGGCTGGAGGCGGTCCGCAGGGAGGTCCTGGAGCCGCTGGGGATGAACGACACCACCGCGCGGCCCCGGGCCCCGCACGCCACGGGCTACGCCGTGCACCCCTTCGCCGACGTGCTGCTGCCCGAGCCGGAGCACGACGCGGCCGCGATGGCCCCGGCGGGACAGCTGTGGTCGACGCCCGCCGACCTGGCCAGGTGGGCGGCGTTCCTGGCCGGCTCCACGCCGGGCGTGCTGGCGCCAGGGACGCTTGCCGAGATGCGCGAACCCGCCACCGTGGACGACGGTGACGCGTGGACCTCGGGGTACGGCCTGGGCCTGCAGCTGGCCAGGTCCGGCGGGCGGCGCCTGGCGGGCCACACCGGGTCGATGCCCGGCTTCCTGGCCACCGTGTGGTGCGATCCGGCCGACCAGGTCGGCGTGCTGTTCATGGCCAACACCACCTCGGGCGTGAGCCGTACGCTGGCGACCGAGCTGCTGGCCATCCTCGACGATCACGAGCCGCGCCTGCCCGAGCCGTGGAAGCCGGTCGCCGCCGACCCTGCCCTGCTGGCGCTGACAGGGCTGTGGCACTGGGGCCCCACGCCGTACGTGCTGAGGCTGCTGCCCGAGCGCGGGCTGTCGCTGACGCCGGTGAACGGCCCGGGCCGGGCCTCGCGCTTCGTGGCCCAGCAGGACGGCACCTGGCTCGGCCTGGACGGCTACTACTCGGGTGAGGTGCTCAGAGTGGGCGACGGGTTCCTCGACCTGAACACCTTCGTCTTCACGCGCGAGCCGTACCAGGACGGGACGCCGATCCCCGGCGGGCCCGGCCAGTGGGGCGCCCCCCGCTAGCGCGCATCGCCCGCCGCAGCGGGGGCTCGCCGCATCTGCCATGACACGACGGCGATTCGCCCCGCAGATGCGCGGTGACCCGGGTGTTCAGACTGGAATGTGCAAAGGTATGGTGATTACTTGTGACGACGTTCCGGATCAGCGAGGCGGCCGCCCTGCTCGGAGTCAGCGCCGACACCGTACGCCGGTGGGTCGACGCGGGCCGGCTGGCCGCCGAGCGCGACGTGAACGGCCACCGCCAGGTGAAGGGCGCCGACCTGGCGGCCTTCGCCCGCACCCAGATCGAGGCGGAGGACGGCACGGGCCACTCCTCGGCGCGCAACCGCTTCCGCGGCATCGTGACCGAGGTCATCAAGGACGCGGTGATGGCCCAGGTGGAGATCGCCGCGGGTCCCTTCCGGGTGGTGTCGCTGATGAGCCGCCAGTCCGCCGACGAGCTCGACCTGCGGGTGGGCGTGGTGGCGGTCGCCGTGATCAAGTCCACGAACGTCGTCGTGGAGATCCCCGACCACACTCGCACGGTGAGTCAGTAAGGAGTCCTTGGTGCTCAGGCGTCAATCCCGATGGGCCCTCGCTCTTCCCCTCGTCGTCGCCCTGGCGGGCCTGTCCGGCTGCGGGTCGACCGAAGCGGCCGCTCCGGCCGCCCCGGCCGCCACCGCCTCCGCGGCGGGCGGCGAGGCCACGACGGTGACGGTGTTCGCCGCCGCGTCGCTGACCGGCACGTTCACCGAACTCGGCAAGGCCTTCGAGGCCGCCCATCCGGGCACGACGGTGAAGTTCAACTTCGGCTCCAGCGCCACGCTGGCCCAGCAGATCACCGCTGGAGCGCCCGCCGACGTGTTCGCCGCCGCCAGCCCCGCCACGATGAAGACCGTCACCGGCGCGGGGCTGGCGGGCGCGCCTGCCACGTTCGTGCGCAACAAGCTGGAGATCGCCGTCCCGGCCGACAACCCCGCCAAGGTCGACGACCTGAAGGACCTGACCGACGCCAAGGTCAAGGTCGCGCTGTGCGCCGAGCAGGTGCCGTGCGGCGCCGCCGCCGTCAAGGCGCTGGACGCGGCCGGGCTGAAGGTCACCCCGGTGACGCTCGAGCAGGACGTGAAGGCCACGCTCACCAAGGTCGAGCTCGGCGAGGTCGACGCCGCCCTCGTCTACAAGACCGACGTGATCGCCTCCGGCGGCAAGGTGCGCGGCATCCCCTTCCCCGAGGCCGACAAGGCGATCAACGACTATCCGATCGCGGCGCTGTCCAAGGCGCCCGCGCCCGGCCCGGCCAAGCAGTTCGTCGACCTGGTGCTGTCGGCTGAGGGCAAGGGCGTGCTCACCAAGGCCGGATTCGAGGCGCCCTGACCCCGATGACCGCCACACCCACGGCACCCGCCCAGGGCGCCGAGCGACGAGGCACCACCGGCCGCCTGCCCTGGCTGCTGGTGGTGCCCGCCCTCCTCGGTCTCGCCTTCCTGGTGCTGCCGCTGGCCGGCCTGCTGGTCCGGGCGCCGTGGGCGACGCTGCTGGACCGGCTGGCCGAGCCGCAGGTGCTGGAGGCGTTGCGGTTGTCGATGGTCACCTCGACGGTCGCCACGGCCGTCTGCCTGGTGTTCGGCGTGCCGCTGGCCTGGCTGCTGGCCAGGGTGTCCTTCCCCGGCCGGCGGCTGGTGCGCGCCCTGGTCACCGTGCCGCTGGTGCTGCCGCCCGTGGTCGGCGGCGTCGCGCTGCTGCTGGTGCTCGGCCGGCGCGGCCTGATCGGGCAATGGCTCGACGCCACGTTCGGCATCACGCTGCCTTTCACCACGGCGGGCGTGGTGGTCGCCGAGGCGTTCGTGGCCATGCCGTTCCTGGTCATCAGCGTCGAGGGCGCGCTGCGCGCCACCGACCAGCGCTTCGAGGAGGCCGCGGCCACGCTCGGCGCCTCCCGCTGGACCACCTTCCGCCGCGTCACGCTGCCGCTGATCATGCCGGGCGTCGTGGCCGGCGCGGTGCTGTGCTGGGCCAGGGCCCTCGGCGAGTTCGGCGCCACCATCACCTTCGCCGGCAACTTCCCCGGCACCACCAGGACGATGCCGCTGGCGGTCTACCTGGCGCTGGAGAGCGAGCCTGAGGCGGCCATCGTGCTCAGCCTCGTCCTGCTCGCCGTCTCGGTGGTCATCCTGGCGAGCCTGCGCGACCGGTGGGTGAGCAGCCCATGACCCTGCGCGCCCGCCTGGTCGTCACCAGACCGGCCTTCGGCCTCGACGTCTCGCTGGAGGTCGCCGCCGGCGAGGTCGTCGCCCTGCTCGGGCCCAACGGCGCCGGCAAGACCACCGCGCTGCGCGCCCTGGCCGGCCTCACCGGGCTGTCGGCCGGCGGGCACATCACCCTCGACGATCAGCCGCTGCACGACATGGCCGTCGAGCAGCGCCCGATCGGCATGGTCTTCCAGGACTACCTGCTCTTCCCGCACCTGTCCGCGCTGGACAACGTCGCCTTCGGGCTGCGCTGCCGCGGCGCGGCCAAAACCGAGTCGCGCCGTACGGCACGCGACTGGCTGGAGCGCGTCGGCCTGGCCGCGCACGCCGCGGCCAGGCCCCGCCGCCTGTCCGGCGGCCAGGCCCAGCGCGTCGCCCTGGCCAGGGCGCTGGCCGTACGGCCCCGGCTGCTGCTGCTCGACGAGCCGCTCGCGGCGCTGGACGCGCACACCAAGCTGGAGATCCGCTCCCAGCTGCGTCATCACCTGGCCGGCTTCGACGGCGCCACCGTCCTGGTGACCCACGACCCGCTGGACGCGATGGTGCTGGCCGACCGGCTCGTGGTCATCGAGGACGGCGCGGTCGTCCAGGAGGGCACGCCCGCCGAGGTGGCCCGCAGGCCGCGGACCGACTACGTCGCCCGCCTGGTCGGGCTCAACTTCTACCGCGGCCTGGCCGGCGGGCACCAGGTCAAGGTCGGCGAGCTGGTGGTCAGCACCACCGAGCAGCTCGACGGGCCCGCGTTCGTGGCCTTCCCGCCCGCCGCGGTCGCCCTCTACCGCTCGCGTCCCGACGGCAGCCCCCGCAACCTGTGGCAGGCGCGCATCGAGGGCATCGAACGGCACGGCGACAGCGTCCGCGTCCACCTCAACGGGCCGATCAGCGCGTTCGCCGACATCACCCCGGCCGCCGTGGCCGAACTCGACCTGACACCAGGGCAGAGCATCTGGGCGTCGGTCAAGGCCACGGAGACCCACGCCTACCCGGCATGAACCGTTCGGGCCCGGCGTCGAGGTGTTCGGCCCCGAGGTGGAGATCGGGAAGGACGCGTCCCCGCAGAACAGGCTGCCGGCCTTCATCGGTCGCGATCCACGGTGGCGGCCATGGGCGAGACCGTGAGCGAGCGTCGGCCGTCGCGACGCCGTCCGGAGCGCGCGATCGTCACGCTCCGGACGGCAGGCCGCCGTCGAGGCGGTCGGGCGGCGGAACCCTCGCAGCCGGCCCGGGCGTCAGGCTGAAGCCCGGCTCCTTCACCGCCGGGTGAGGACGTCCAGGCAGTGCCGGTAGAACCGGTCGGGGTCCACGGTGACGGCGGCCTTGACCGGCCGCCCGCCGGGGTCGCGCACGGTGCGCCCCTGGCCGGCTCCCTCGGTGACGACGTCGCAGTGGACCGTCTCGAAGCCGCAGATGCCGGGTTCGGCCAGGTATGACGTGGTGAGGCTGTCCCAGCAGCAGTACGGCAGGCCGGTGGTCTCCAGCACGCCGAACGTCAACGCGAGCAGCGACCCGGCCAGATCGCTGAGCGGCTTGCCGTAGTGGCGGCCGAAGGCGTGGGTGAAGGCGGTGGTCACCGGCACCTGGTCGGTCACGTCCAAGGGGAAGAGCGTGATGGGCAGCGTCGAGTCGAAGACGCGCTTGGCGGCTTCGGGGTCCCAGTAGACGTTCCACTCCGCCGAGCCGTCGTGCCCCGGCTCGTCGACGTTGCCGGGAACGTCGAGGGCTCCGCCCATGAAGACCACCTCCTCGATCGTGGCCGCGACCTCCGGGTGGTGGTCGAGGCACCAGGCGAGGTTGGTCAGCGGGCCGGTGGCGAGGATGGTGACGGGCGCGTCGGCCTCCAGCAGCCACGCGGCCAGACGTTCGTGGGCGGGAAGCGCCCCGTCCCGCGACGTCGGCGGCGCGCTCCGGTTGAGCACGGGCAACGCGTCGGCGCGGAGGGCGTCGATGCGCCAGGCGAGCGGGAAGGGGTTGCGCCCCGTCAGTTCGCCGAGGGCTGTCGGCACCTGCGGCAGCCCGGCCAGCTCGAGGATCTTGCGGGTGGCCGACATGGCCGGCACGGGCAGGCAGTCAGCCGGTGTGACGGCGATCCCGCGCAGGTCGACCGTGTCGTACTGGGTGAGGAGAAGGAGCGACAGCAGGTCGTCGAGGGCGCCGTCGTGGTCGAAGAGCACCGGACGGCGGGTCGTCAGGTCAGTCACGGCGCCTCACCAGGTGGAAGGAGAAGTCGGTGCCCCGGTGGTAGTCCTCGGAGTAGAGCAACGGCTGCCCGCCGCTGTCGTGGTGGGTCTGCAGCAGCGCCAGCCAGGCCCCGCCTGACTCCTCGATGCCGACCCGTGCCGCCTGTTCGGCCGTCAGGGTGACGGCACGGACATGCGTCACCGCGTACGCGACGGTGTGGCCGTGCTCGGTGAGGGTCTGGAACAGCGAGCCGGTCCAGTCGACCTCGTCCAGCGGGCGCGAGATCAGCGACCGGGCGAAGAAGTCGATCGAATACAGCAGGACGTCGTGCTCGTGCCGGCGCAGCCGCTCCAGCCGTACGATCGCCTGCCCGGCCGGCAACCGCAGGGTCTCCCGCTGGTGGCTGTCGGGCTCCAGGACCGAGACGTCCAGGACCGCGTTGTCCCCCTGGTAGCCGCGGCTGGCGAGCATCTCGGTGACGCCTTCCAGGCGGGTCAGCGGGCGATCGAGGCTGGGCTGGGAGGTCAGGTAGCGCCCGTCGCCGTGGCGGGCCTGGATGAGTCCTTCCTGCTCGAGGAGCTTGAGGGCCTCGCGGAGGCTCGTCCGGCTCACGCTGAAGCGCGCGATGAGGTCGTTCTCGGAGGGCAGCCTGTCGCCGGGGCGCAATCCCTCCTCGACGACCAGTGTCCGGAGCCGGTCGCGCACCTGCACGGCCAGCGTCCGATGTCGCCGTGTCACATTCGATCTCCCTTCGTGGCCACGATCACGCCAGTGGCCACCATGGTGCGGATTGAACAGAGAAGTGTCAACACTTCTCATACAAGTCCTGGTGAAAGACCTCTATCTCCCTTCCAGGAATAAGTGGACACCGCATCCACTTAGGCGTAGTGGACACAGTGTCCGGTTAGTCGTCGGAAGGGGACCATGGTGGACACCAGCATGATCGGAGTCGTCTTCGGCAGCCTGACGCCGCCCGAAGAGCTCACCGAGGGGGCGGCGCTGGCCGAGCGGCTCGGTTTCGGGCAGCTGTGGTTTTCCGAGGACTGCTTCTTCACCGGCGGCCTGTCCGGCCTCACCCAGCTGCTCGCCGCCACCCAGGCGGTGCCCGTCGGTCTGGGTCTGGCCAGCGTGGTGACCAGGCATCCGGCGATCCTGGCGATGGAACTGGCCGGACTGGCTCGCATGTACCCCGGACGCGTCCGGGCCGCCGTCGGCCTGGGCAACACCCACTGGCTACAGCAGATGGGACTGCTGCCCGAGCGTCCGCTGACCGCCGTCGTCGAGACCTTCGACGTGATGCGGGAGCTGCTGGACGGCGAGCGGGTCGACCGCCGGACCGCTACCCACGAGCTGAACGGCATCCGGCTGGAGTTCCCGCCCCGGCAGCCCCCCGAGCTGTGGATCGGGGCGGTCAACCAGCGCGCGCTGCGGGCCGCGGGCGCCAGGGCCGACGGAGTCCTGCTGTCGGTTCTCGCCGGCCCTTCGTACGTCGCCTGGGCCAAGGAGCAGGCGGCCGTGGCGGGCCGGCCGGCTCCCCCTGTCACGGCGTTCGTCCTCGCCTCGGTCTCCGATGACGCCCAGAAGGCGCGGGAGGCGGTACGGGAGGCCGTCGGCTTCTTCCTGAAGGCCGAAGCGCACACCGCGCTGGTCGGCCGATCGCGCTACGGCGCCGAGATCCGGCAGCGGGTCGCCGCCCGGGCCGACGGGCAGCCGCTGGCCGTCGAGGACGCCTGGATCGACGAGTTCGCCGCCGCCGGCGACCCCGAGCACGTACGGGGGCGGCTCCAGGGGTTGCTCGACTCCGGCGCCGACTCGCTCGGCCTGTGGCTGTTCCCGCCCGACCGCCTCACCGACCAGCTCCACCGGATCGCCGCGGACGTCCTCGGCCCGACCCGCTGACCGGACGGTGCCGTGCTCGCCCGGAAGCCCGTTCGGAGAGGCACGCGGGGCATGGCCGATCCGTACAAGACCGCAGGCCGGCGGCTGGGAAGGATGGGGGCATGGATATCGACAAGGTGAGAGCGTTCATGGCCGGTCACGCGCGGCTGCTGGACCGCAGCCGCTTCGAGCTGCTGGCCGGTACGGGCACGCCCGAGGCGACGCTGGCCGCGCTGGAGGGATACCGCAACGCCGACGGCGGCTACGGCTGGGGCCTGGAGCCGGACCTGCGCTCGCCGGAGAGCCAGCCGGGGGCGGCACTGCACGCCTTCGAGGTGTTCGAGGAGGCGCCGAGCCCGCGGGCCGCCCAGCTGTGCGACTGGCTGGAGACGGTGACGCGGCCCGACGGCGGGTTGCCGTTCGCGCTGCCGTTGACCGTCCCCGCCGCCACCGCGCCGTGGTGGCGGGACGCGGACACCACGACGTCGTCGTTGCAGATCACCGCGGTGACGGCGGCGGCCGCCTGGCGGGCGGCCGCCCGTGACGGCGCGGTGGGCGGGCACCCGTGGCTGGCCCGCGCCACCGCCTACTGCCTGGAGGCGATCGCGGCCCTGAAGGAGCAGCCGCACGCCTACGTGCTGGCGTTCGCCGTCCGCTTCCTCGACACCCGGCCCGAGCACGCCGACCTGCTCGACAAGCTGGCCGCGTTCATCCCGCCGGACGGCGAGCTGCGGGTCGAGGGCGGCACGGAGGAGGAGAAGCTGCGGCCGCTGGACTTCTCGCCCTACCCGGATCTGCCGTCGCGGCGGCTGTTCGCGAAGGAGGCGGTGGCGGCGGACCTGGACCGGCTGGCCGCGCTCCAGCAGGAGGACGGCGGCTGGACCGTCGACTACGCGACCGTCTCCCCCGCGGGCGCGCTGGAGTGGCGTGGGGCCACCACCGTCCACGCCATCGATGTCCTGCGCCGCAACGGGAGAATCTAGGCGGCGGCCACCGCCTCGGGGTGCGGCACGACGCGCCGCCGTACGGCGAGGCCGAAGGCCACGACGAGCAGCCCGCACGCCCCGGACAACGCGAAGGGGGCGGCCGGCCGCCACAGGTCGTACAGCCAGCCACCGACCCCGGAGATGACGAAGATCCCGATCGCGCCGCAGAGGACCTGCACGCCGAAGGAGGAGCCGCGGTAGCGGGCCGGCACCTGCTGGGCGAGCAGCGGCCCGGCCGTGGTGATGACGCCGATCTCGCCGAGGCCGATGAAGGCGGCCACCAGCATCATCCCCGGCCCGAGCGGGTCGCTGACCAGCAGGGTCGACAGGTAGGCGGCGGCGGCGACGGCCTGGGCGAGGATGACGACGTGCTGCCGACGCATCCGGTCGCCGAGCCAGCCGAACAGCGGCGCGCCCACCACGATCACCGTGTAGGCGATGCCGACGACGGCGCCGCTCCTGGCCAGGGCCTCGGTGGCCGACATGCCTCGTACGGACGTGGCGTGGTCGGCGATCCACAGCGACAGGAAGCTCGCCACGAGGGCCAGATCGGCCCGCGCCACGAAGGAGGCGGCGTAGGACAGCGCCACTCCTGGGTCGCGGGCCAGTCTGACGCCCTCGGCGATCAGCCGCGTCAGCGGCACCCTGGGCGTCTCGGCCGCGCCCAGGGCCGGCGAGAGCGTGTGGCGCAGCGCCAGGGCGCCGAGCAGGACGAGCGCGGAGACGACCAGGAAGCCGGTCCTGGCGGCGGCGGTGGGCTCCATGCCGCCCTCCTCCAGCATGCTGGGCAGCCTGACCAGCACCAGCACGGCGATCATCGCGCCGACGCCGCTGAAGAGCCCGAGCCAGCCGTACGCCTTGCCGCGCGCGTGGTCGCGCACGTAGTCGGCCGTGATCGCGGACATGGTGACGTGCAGGGCGGCGATGCCGAGGGCGAACAGGACGCGCAGCGCGACGAGGACGGCCGTGTTGCCGGCGAACGGGTACAGCGCCGCGCCCGCCGCGCACAGCAGGAGCCCGGCGACCGCGACGGGTCGCCTGCCGATCCGGTCGGCCAGCGCGCCGTACCAGGTCAGGCTGAGGATCAGCGCCACCTCCGCGGCGATCTGCAGGTAGCCGGTGATCCTGCCGAGGTCGCCGGAGGACAGCTGCAGGACCTCGTTGAGGATGTACGGCTGGCCGGCCGGCAGGAAGGTGATGACGGCGGTGCCCAGGAACCCGAGCCCCATGCAGGCCCACAGGTTGGTCTTGCTGATGCCGGGCGTCGCGTCCAGACCTAACATGCGCACGATCATCGCAAGACAAGACGTAGATCGTCTAGGTTTGCCTCATGAGCAGTGAGCGGGTTCCTTCGGGTATCAGCGCAGTTGTCCCCAACGTGGCGCGGATGTACGACTACTACCTGGGCGGCAAGGACAACTTCGAGGTGGACCGGCGTGCCGCGGAGAAGGTCCTGGCGCTCATCCCCGAGGTCAGGGGCGATGCCCGCAACAGCAGGGCGTTCCTGCAGCGGGCGGTCCGCCACCTCAGGCAGTCGGGCGTCGACCAGTTCCTCGACATCGGCTCGGGCCTGCCGACCGCCGGCCACGTCCACGAGGTGATCGACGGCGCGGAGGTCGTCTACGTCGACAACGATCCCGTCGTCCTGACCCACTCCAGGGCCCTGCTCGGCCACTCCCCCGGCGTCACCGTCCAGGAGGGCGACCTGCGGGAGCCGGAGAAGGTCATGGCCGGAGCGGCGCAGGTGCTCGACCTCGAGCGGCCCGTCGCGCTCCTGGTGGTCTCCCTTCTGCACTTCATCACCGACGCGGAGGACCCGGGCGGCATCATCCGCCGGTACCGCGACCTGCTTCCCGCCGGCAGCCACCTGGTGCTGACGCACGTCGCGCCCGACACGATGCCGCAGAAGGCCGGCGAGGTCAGCGCCGTCTACCGGAACGCCTCCTCGCCGTTCACCACCCGGCGCCGCGACGTCTTCGAGAGCTTCCTGGAGGGGTTCGAACTGCTCGAGCCCGGCATCGTCAACACCCGCGAGTGGCGTCCCGACGCGACCACCGACAGGTCGTCCGTCAAGGGCGACTACCACCTGTGCGCGGTGGCCGCCAAGCGCCCCTGACCCGGCGCCCGCCCTCGCGACCGCAGGGCCGGCCTCGCCCGGCGGCGGACAGCCGAGACCCCCCGACCTCGCCGGCCCGGGCGGCCGCCGCCCAGCGCGCGGCGCCGGCAACGGTTGCGGGTAATGAGTTCTTTTCTCTTTACGAGTTTTCCCCGAGACCCTTCCAGGGCTTTGCTGGAAGCGTCCGACCAAATGAGCACGTGTTGACTGAAAATTTCTCCATGGGCGCACCTCACCGCTTTGGGCGCTGGTCCGTCCCCCAAGCCGACGAGCGAGCCTGAAAGCCGCCTGAGACGCCTGTCGAGATCCCTGAAAGCGCTTTCAGGAGGCCGTCATGGCTCGCTCACGTATCGTCTTCTCGCTGTCGCTCGTCGCGGCCATAGCGCTGGTGGCGCTGGTGATCGGAGTGGTGGGAGGCCGGGCGACGAGTTCGGCCGCTCAGGGGACCGGCGGAGGCGCGGGCGGGGCCGCGAGTGGCAAGAAGATCGACGTGGTCATCAAGGCGAGTGATTCCTCGTTCTGGCAGACCATGATCGCCGGGGCGAAACACGCGGGCGGAGACTTCGGCCTCAACGTGAGCACCTTCGGCCCCACGTCAGAGACGAACATCGACGAGCAGGTGCAACTGGTGGAGAACGCCATCTCCCGAGGCGTTGACGGGCTCGTGATCGCGCCCAACTCCTCCAGCGCCCTGAACTCGGCGATCGACCGGGCGCGCAAGGCGGGGCTCAAGGTCATCACCGTGGACAGCCGCGTGACCACCGCCTCGGAGGGCTTCATCGGCACCGACAACGTCAAGGCCGGGATGCAGGCAGGCAAGCGCATGTGCGACCTGCTCAAGGCGCTGAACAAGACGAGCGGCGGCGTCATGATCGAATCGTCCGTGGCCGGCATCCAGTCACTGGTCGCCAGGGACGCCGGCTTCAAGCAGGGCCTCGCGCTCAACTGCCCGCAGGTCAAGGTGGTACTGCAGCGCTTCAACAACAACGACATCAACACTGCGGCGTCGCAGGTCAACGACGCGCTCACCGCCAACCCTGACCTGGCGGGCGTGTTCGCGGACAACAACACCTCGGGCGTCGGCGCGGCGCGGGCGATCCAGGACAACAAGGTGGCTGACACCGTCCCCGTCGTGGCCTTCGACTCCGACCCGCAGGAGAACGCCGCGCTGGCCGCCGGCACCATCGACGCGCTGGTGGTGCAGAACCCCTACTTCTTCGGCTACCAGGGCGTTCTGGGGGCCGGAATGGCCACGGTCGGTCGCATCCCGCCGCGTGACATCGACCCCGGCGCCGTCGTGGCCGACAAGGAGAACATGAACGAGCCGGATGTGAAGCAGTTGCTCAATCCGCCGACGATGAAGGCGGAATGATGATGGAACCCGTCGTCGAACTGCGTGACGTCTCCAAGGCCTTCGGGCCCGTGCAGGCGCTCAGCAACGTCTCGCTCCGTCTCGTTCCCGGCCAGGTGAACTGCCTCGCCGGGGAGAACGGCGCGGGGAAGTCGACCCTGATCCGCGTGCTGACGGGCGCGCTGCGCCGCGACAGCGGCACCTACGAGATCGACGGCCAACCGGTCACCACGCCGACCCCCGCGCACATGCGCACGGCCGGCATTCAGGCCGTCTACCAGGAGCTCAGCCTGCTCCCGCACCTGTCGGTCGAGGAGAACCTCTTCATGGGACGTCTTCCCGCGCGCAAGGGGATCATCGCCAGGGCCCGGTTGCGGTCCCACGCCAGGAAGGCGCTCGACGAGGTCGGACTGACCGACATCAGCCCCGCCACGATCGTGGAACGGCTCCCCGCGGCCACGCGCCAGCTCGTGGAGATCGCCAAGGTGCTGACCGCCGACTCCGTCAAGGTGATCGTGTTCGACGAGCCGACCACAGCGCTGACCGAGGCCGAGTCGGAGCGACTCCTGGAGCACATCAGGCGGCTACGCGAGCGCGACATCGCGATGCTCTACGTGACCCACCGGCTGGAGGAGATGTTCGAGATCGGCGACTGGGTGACCGTACTGCGGGACGGGGGCCTGTCCGAGGAAGGGCCGATCAGCAACTACGACGAGGACCGCCTGATCACCGCGATGGTCGGCAGGGAGATCAGCTCGCTCTACCCGGAGACCCACCGGCACGCGGGAACGCCCGCGCTGCGGGTCAGGGGACTGCGCCGCTTCGAGAACTCGCCGGCCATCGACCTCCACGTCGGATCAGGAGAGATCCTCGGCATCGGAGGGCTGCTGGGGTCGGGGCGCAGCGGGTTGTTGCTGTCCATCTTCGGGGCGTCCCCCATCGTGGCCGGTGAGGTGGAGGTCGAGGGCAAGTCCGTGAAACCGTCCGGACCGCGCACGATGATGAGCACCGGGGTAGGACTGCTGACCGAGGACCGCAAGGTGCTGGGGCTGCTGCCGCAGCTGTCGATCCGGGAGAACGTCACCATCGCCAGCCTGCGCACCGGCTCCCGGCGTGGTCTCCTGCCCGGTCGTGAGCAGGTCGAAGAGGCCGACCGGCTGCTCGACAGCCTGCGGCTGCGGGCCGGTTCCTACGCCCAGCCGGTGTCGACGCTGTCCGGCGGCAACCAGCAGAAGGTGCTGCTCGCCCGATGGCTGCTCACCAAGCCGAAAGTACTGATGTTCGACGAGCCCACGAAGGGCATCGACGTCGGGGCCAAGGGCGAGCTGTACACGATCATCGGCGACCTGGCCGCGAAAGGGTTGGGGATCATCGTGGTCTCGTCGTACCTTCCGGAGCTGCTGGGGCTCGCGGATCGCATCCTCGTGCTGCGCGACGGGGCGGTCGCGGGTGAGCTTCCCGGCTCCGCCACCGAGGAGGACGTGCTCCACCTGGCGAGCGGTACCGCAGGCGCCGAGACGCCGCAGACCCGAGAGCCCACGGTGGCCCCGGGCGTGACTCCACCGACTCAGGAGGAGTGAGCCGAAATGCCGAAGCTGATCTGGCGTGAGCCGATCGAGACCACGACGATCGTCAACAGGCCGCCCGGGGGTGCGGAACCCGGGCTGGCGACGGTGCCGAAGGCCAGGGAGGCGCCCGAGCAGCCGCCGGCCGAGCCCCGGCGCCGGGTCGTCACGCTGGGCGACATCGCAGGACGAGAGAGCGGCGGCCTCGTCGTGCTGCTCGTGGCGGTCGGTGCCCTCACGCTCGCCAGCGACGAGTTCCTCACCGCCAACAACCTGGCCAACCTCGCCCGGCAGGTCGCGATCTTCGGGATCATCGCGGTCGGCGAGCTCCTGGTCATCCTGACCGCCGGGATCGACCTGTCGGTCGGGTCGGTCCTGGGCCTGACCGGCGCCACCACCGCGCAGCTCCTGGTCGCCGGCATGCCGATCCTGCCGTCGATCCTGCTCGGCGTGGGGATCGGCACCGCTCTCGGGATCGTCAACGGTCTGCTGGTGACCCGTGCCCTGCTGCCACCGTTCATCGCGACCCTGGGCATGCTCGGCATCGCCCGTGGAATGGTGTTGCTCAGCACCGACGCCCAGACCATTCAGGGCGTGCCGGAGTCGTTCCAGGCGATCGCCAACGGCACCGTCCTGGGCATTCCCAACCTTCTCATCATCGCCCTCGCGGTCACCGCCGTGATGTGGTTCGTGCTCACCCGGACGGTCTTCGGCCGCTACATCTACGCCGTCGGCTCGAATCCCGAGTCGGCCCGCCTCGCGGGTGTGCCCGTGCGCCTGGTGACGGTCTCGGTCTACATGATCTCAGGCATGCTGGCCGGTCTCGGCGGGGTGCTGCTCGCCTCACGGCTGGGAGCGGGCATCCCCACCGCGGGCACGGGCTTCGAGCTGAGCGCGATCGCCGCGTGTGTCATCGGCGGCGCGAGCCTGTTCGGTGCGAAGGGCAGCGCCATCGGCGCCTTCACCGGAGCACTGATCATGGGCGTGCTCAACAACGGTGGCAACCTGCTGGCGATCAACGCCTTCTACCTCCAGATCGCCATCGGTGTGCTCATCCTCGTCGCGGTCGGGTTCGACCAGCTGAACACCAGGCGGTCGGCGACCAGCGGCGGTTGACGACGGCCTGCGCTCCCGGTCGGCGGTCAGCGGGCGCCGGCGGCATAGCGCTGCCGCCATCTGTCGATCAGCGGGACCAGCTCGTCGAGCATGTAGGCGTAGAAGTCCTGCATCTCGTGCAGGCGCCGGCCGGTGACGCTGTCGTCGCCCGCCGCGTCGATGCCCTCCCGCGCGGCGTCGCGCATGACGGCCAGCAGGGCGTTCTGCTGGGACATCAGGGTCGGCCAGGCGCCCTGGCGGAAGCGGTAGTGGTCGCGGCGGCTGCCGGGAGCGGGGACCCGTTAACCACGGCGTCTCGCTGATCGGGCAGATGAACACCTTCACCCCGGCGGACATGCTCCCGCCGATCGCAGCGCTGATCACCTTCCACCTTGCCACCGCCGCCCTGGGCGCCTGGAAGATCTCCCGGGAGGAGCAGTGACCACCCGCACGACGACCTACGACGCCTACACCCGCCTCGAGGCCCAGTCGGCCCTGCGCCGCCACCACCTGTGGGCGGCCGTCATCCTCGTCGTCATCGGCGTGGCCGACGGCATCCTGCCGGGCATCCCCTCGATTCAGCACTTCTTCGAGGCCGTCTTCGGCGCCCGCAACGGCGTGCACACCATCTTGATCAACGACTACACCGGGATGCTCGGCGTGGTCTACTGGGTGGGCGTCTTCGACCTGCTGCGCGTCTATGTGACGCCGGCCGAGGAGCGCCTGCTGGCCCTGTACCTGACCAAGCCGATCAGCCGCACCCGCTACTTCCTCAGCAAGCTGGTCCCGACGGTGCTCACCCTCACCGTGGTCGCCGTGGTGGGAACGCTGGCCTTCGCCGCCGGCGTGCTGGTCTTCCTCGGCCCGGCCGACTTCATGGTGGGAGCGTTCGCGGCCACCAGCCTGATGGTGTTCGCGCTGGCGGTGGTGATGCTGGCGATAACCAACCTGGCCTTCCTGTTCGTCCGCGACACCTACAACGCGATCCTGGTGGCGGCCGCGATCTTCATCGTCACGGTGCTGCCCGGCGGCATGTACATCTACCGGCCCGACCTCTACACCCCGGCGACCAGGAATGTCCTGGTCTTCCCGGCCAACCTGCTGTGGCACGAGGACGACGCCGTCACCATCGCCGCGATCGGCGTCCCGCTGCTCCTGGTCCTGGCGGCGGCGCTCACCGCGCTGGCCGGATGGCGACTGCGCCGAACCGACACCATCAAGGCCTGAACAGCAGCCCCTTCCGCGGCACGGCCTGCCGTACGGAACGGGCTGCTGTCCCCGACCGGCATGACCGGGGCGGGCACGACTGACTTGCCGGAACGAACGCCGGCGTCCCCGCGTGCCCCGCTCCGGTCACCCCTGCCGACCTCCCCGGACCGGCTTGGGGTCAGGCGCCGACGCTCTGGTAGTGGCGCAGCTGCCCCGCCCAGATCCGGTAGGCCACCGCGAACAGCGCGACGCCCAGCAGGGGGCTGGCGTAGGCCAGCGGCATGACGGCCTTGCCCAGCACGACGGTCGCCGGCACGTACGCGACGAACGCGACCGGCAGCACGAACGTCAGCACCCACTGGGTGACCCCGCCGAAGACGCTCATCGGATAGGAGCCGAACCGGCTGAAGACGTCGTCGACGAAGACCCGCAACGCGAAGGTGTCGAGCATCCGCAACGCCGTCGACGACAGGGCGAGGAAGAAGGCCGCCTCCACCAGCGCGCCGCCGACGACGGCGGCCGCGCAGAAGGCGAGGAGGCCTGGCGTCCAGGCGATGCCGGCGGCACCACCCGCGACGGCCAGCAGGACGACGCCGACCAGCAGGTCACCGAGCTGGCCCACCCCCATCCGCTTGGCCATCACCTGGACGAGCGGGTTGAGCGGGCGCAGCAGGATCCTGTCGAACTCGCCCTCGCGGACCAGCCAGTCGATGCCGATGAGGCTGCTGAGCGGCAGCATGCACAGCGCGTGGGCGGTCAGGCGCATGCCGTACAGGAAGGCGATCTGGGGCAGGCTCCAGCCGGCCATGCTGGGAAAGGTGTGCATGATCACCCAGATGAAGGCGAAGCCGCTGCCCTGGTAGACCGCGCCGGTGAGGATGCCGATGACGGTGTTGAGCCGGTACTGCATGGCGCCGCGCATGGCGGCGCGCTGCAGCCGCCAGTACAGGCGCAGCGTGCGGGTGAGCTCAGCCACCGTTGATCACCACCCTGCGGTGCGCGAGCCGCCACAGCGCCCACAGCAGCGCCCACAGCGCCGCGATCCACGCCAGCTCCACCAGCAGCGCGCGGGCGATCTCGGCGGAGGACAGCCGGCCGACGTAGATGGCGGCCGGGACGTAGCCCAGGTACTTGAACGGCAGCGCGTCCGCCAGCACGCCCAGCGCCCCGGGGAAGAACGACAGCGGGACCATCGTGCCCGCGAAGAACTGGCTGACCAGGCGATACAGCAGCGAGATCGCGCCGGTCTCCATCGTCCAGAAGCCGATCAGGCAGATCAGCAGCGCCATGAGCAGGCCGATGACGTACCCGAGGGCCAAGGTCACCGCGTACGGCAGCGCGTGCGAGGTGGGGGTGATCGAGCCGACCAGCAGCACCACCGGCACGACCGGGGAGAGCAGCAGCAACGCGCCCGCGGTGTGGCCGGCCTGGAAGGCGGCCATCTGCGGAAGGTAGCCGACGGGCCTGGCCAGGTCGAAGAACACCGTGCCGGTGCGGATCCGGAAGTGGGCGAGGCGCGTGATGACCGGCATCGTGGCGAACGTCTGCAGGTTGGCCAGGGTGAGGTAGGCCAGCAGCTGCTCCAGCGTGAGGTCGGCGGCCTGCCTGCGCTCGCCGTACACCGCGGTCCACACCATCCGCAGCAGGAACACCTGCGCGATCAGCGTCAGCGACGTCAGGACGACCTCGCTGCGATAGGCGAACTGGAAGCGCAGGCCGATGCGGGCCATGCCGCGCAAGGACCGGATCATGCGGCGTAGATCCTCTTGATCACGCTCTCCAGGTCGGGCTCCTCGATCGACAGGTCGCGGACGGCGTGGTTGGCCAGCAGGTCGGGGACCTTCAGTCCCTCGGTGAGCTCGTAGGTGTGGCTGCCGTCGTCGGTGTGCACCACCAGCCTGCGGGGTGGCGCGTAGGCGCCGACCAGGTCCTCGATGCCGCCGTCGTAGAGCACCCGGCCCTTGTCGATGAGGATGATCCGCTTGCACAGCGCCTCGACGTCGGCCAGGTCGTGCGTGGTCAGCAGCACGGTGGTGCGGCCGGCCCGGTTGGTGTCGAGGATGAACTCGCGGACGGCCTGCTTGGCCAGCACGTCGAGCCCGACGGTCGGCTCGTCGAGGTAGAGGATGGGCGGCTCGTACAGCATGGCGGCGGCCAGGTCGCCGCGCATGCGCTGGCCCAGGCTGAGCTGGCGGACGGGGGTGGCCAGGAAGTCGTCGAGCCCGAGCAGGTCGCGCATCCTCTTCATCGACGTGGTGAAGCGCGCGGCGGGCACGTCGTACAGGTCGCCGACCAGGCGCAGCGACTCGATCAGCGGCAGGTCCCACCACAGCTGGCTGCGCTGGCCGAAGACCACGCCGACGGCGCGGGCGTTGGCGTGGCGGTCGCGCCACGGCACCCGGCCGGCGACCTCGACGACGCCGCTGGTGGGGGTGAGGATCCCGGTCAGCATCTTGACGGTGGTGGACTTGCCGGCACCGTTGGGGCCCAGGTAGCCGACGACCTCGCCCTCGGCGATGTCGAAGCTGATGTCGTCGACGGCGGTGCGCTCGTCGTACTGGCGGGTCACCAGCGTGCGCAGGGCGCCGAAGGGTCCGCCGAACGTGCGCGGGCGACGGAAGATCTTGGTCAACTTCTCGACGCGGATCACCCGTCAATTTCTTTCAGACGTGCGTGGCAGTCGGCAAATTACTTTCTGTGCGCGTCGCCGTTTATGGTTGCAGGGTAACGTTGCGGCAAACGACTTCGAGGCGTCTGGTGTCTGATCTTGCATGGGTGGAGCGGATCCGAGCGGATTTCGCGCATTGGGTGCTCGCACTGCCCGCCGAACATCCCGGCGTGGGCGCGCTCCTCGACCAGCACGTCGCCGCCGTACGGCACGCCATCCGCTCCATCGGCGAGCAGGTGGGCCACACGGCACTGCTCAGCTACCTGATCGGCTTCTGGGACGGCGCGCACGAGAAAGGGTGGCGGGCCCCCGAGCCCGGCCACCCTCTCGACTTCGCCACGCTGCGGATGAGCGCGGTGTGCCTGATGCTCTCTCCCGCGACCTGACGCTTCTCCGTCCACCTCGTCGGGAGGGCGCGGGCACCGGCTCACCTCGGCGGCGGCTCACCAGGGCCTGGCCGGTAACCGCCGGCCTCGCCCGGCCGTGGCGGGTAACCCCCGGCCTCGCCGGGGCGGGACTCGTAGCCCCCGGCCTCGCCCGGACGCGACTGGTAGCCGCCGCCCTGTGCCGGCTGGGCCGATCCCGGCGCTCCGGCCCGCGCCGGCGCCGGAGCGGTCGCGGGTGCCTCCGCCCCCGCCATGGCGTCCCGGCGTCCGCGGTCGTAGGCCGCCGTCTCGGTGCGGATGGCGTTGGTCTCCGCCTCGGCCCTGCTCAGCCACGCCTCCCAGCGCTGCTGCATCGGTTTGACCAAGCCGCCGCCGAGGCCGACGATCAGGACCCCGGCCACCGCCGCCAGGAACGCGATCAGCACCGGCATGGTGACCGTGGTGGCGATCTCGATCTGGTTGAGCGCGGCGATCACGCCTAGGGCGATGATGAACACCTGCGCGATCGTGGCGAGCAGCCTGCCGTACGACAGGCCGCCCAGCGCGGCGCTGACGACGTCCTTGACCGCCCTGGCGATCGCCGTGGCCACGACGATGATGATGATCGCGACCGCGGCCTTGGGCAGCCAGGCCACCACGCCGCCGAGGAGCGCGCTGATCGGGTTCGGCCCGAACACCGAGAACGAGATCTGCAACGTGATCAGCAGCACCGCGTAGTACACGAGCTTGGCGATGAGGTCCGACGCGTCGTAGCGGCTGCGTTCCATCATCCGGCCGACGCCGCCGCGCTCGACCCAGCGGTCGAACCCGATGCGCGTCAGCCCCTTGTCGACGATCTTGTACAGCAGCTTGGCGATAACCCAGCCGACCAGCAGGATCACCAGGAACGCGACGAACTTGGGAACGAAGGTGGCGGTCGCCGTCCAGGCGTCGACCAGTCCTCTTCTCCAATCGTCAGGATTCATGGCTCAGGTTCCCCCCTCCAGCCTTGTTCAGCCTGGCACGGGACCCCTGCCCCTTTACCTGGTGACTATGCGCGACCTGCGGTGACGCCCGGCGTCAGCGGGCGAAGCCGGCTACCGCCGCGAGAATCTCCTCACGCATGGTGTCGCTGCCGGTGTGCCCGGAGTCGTCGACCACCACGAGCTTGGCGTCGGGCCACGCCTGGGCCAGCTCCCACGCGGTCCCCAGCGGCGACCCCAGGTCGAAGCGGCCGTGGATGAGCACGCCCGGGATCCCGGCCAGCCGGTGCGCCTCGCGCAGGAGGACGCCCTCCTCCAGCCAGGCGTCATTGGCGAAGTAGTGCGCGCAGATCCTGGTGAACGCCGCCAGCTCGGCGGGGGGCCGGTCGCTGTAGGCGTTCGGCTTGCCGTTGGTCTCCAGGGAGATCACCGTGTCCTCCCACGTGGCCCAGTCGTTGGTGGCCTTGGCCCGCACGTCGGGGTCGGGGTCGGCCATCAGCCGCGCGTAGGCCGACAGCAGGTCGCCGTCGCGGTCGGCCTCCGGTACGCCCTCCCTGAAGCGCTGCCACTGCTCGGGGAAGAACGCGCCCACGCCCCTGTAGAGCCAGTCGGTCTCGGAGCGGCGGGTCGTCGTCACCGCGACGATGACCATCTCCGAGACGCGCTCCGGGTGCGCCTCGGCGTAGGCCAGCATGAGCGTCGAGCCCCACGAACCGCCGTACAGCAGCCATCGGTCGACGCCGAGATGCTCGCGCAGCCGCTCCATGTCCGCGATGAGGTGGTGGGTGGTGTTGGTGGTCAGGTCCGTGGCCGGGTCGGCGGCGTGCGGCAGGCTCCGGCCGCAGTTGCGCTGGTCGAACAGGATGATCTTGTAGCGTTCCGGGTCGAAGGTGCGGCGATGGCCGGGCGTGCAGCCCGAGCCTGGCCCGCCGTGGACGACGAGCGCGGGTTTCCCCTCGGGGTTGCCGCAGACCTCCCAGTAGACGAGGTGGCCGTCGCCGGTGTCGAGGTGGCCGTGGTCGTAGGGCTCGATGGGGGGATACATGCCGGGTCCTTTCCGTCAGAAATACAACAGCACTGTTATATTAGGGCCATGGAACCACGCGAGGTGCTCGGCACGCGCCTGCGCCTGCTGCTCGACCTGCTCGACGACGGCGTGACGGCGCTCTACCCCCAGCTCGGCCTGGACGGCTTCCGCCCCCGCTACGCGCCGGTCCTCCGGCAACTCGCCCTCGAGGGTCCGAGCTCCATCCGCGACCTGGCCCGCGCCATCGGCGTCACCCACTCGGCCGCCAGCCAGACCGTCGCCCAGCTGGCCAGGGAGGAACTGGTCGGCCTCTCCCCCGGCGCCGACGCCCGCCAGCGGATCGTCCACCTCACCCCGAAGGCCGAGGCGCTGCTGCCCGCGATGGATGAGGAAAGGCTGGCGACCGACGCCGCCGTGGCCGAACTCGAGGCCGAACTCCCCTACCCGCTCACCCGCCTGGTCGACGAGGCGCTGGAGGCGCTGCGCCGCCGTCCGATGCGGGAGCGGACCGGCGCGGCCGCCCGGCGCCGCTGACGCTCAGCGGAGAGCGTTCGCGACGTCGGCGGCCGGGCCCGGGGGCAGCGCGCCGTGCAGCAGCTCGACCCGGTGGGTGAGGCGGGGCGCGAGCACGGGGACACCCCGGCCGGCCGAGGCGGGCAGCAAGGTCAGGCCGTGTCCCGCCTCGACCAGGTTGCGCACGGTGTGCACGTCGTCGCCGGTGTAGGCCAGGCCTGGGCGGAAGCCGTCGCCCAGCAGGTCGCGCAGCCGCTCGAGGGGGCACAGCGTGGTCTGCAGCCACACCGCGTCGACCAGGTCCGCCAGCCGCAGGCCCGGTCGGCCGGCGAGCGGATGGTCCGACGGGAGGGCGACGACCAGGTCCTCCTCCGCGACGCCCACCGCGGTCAGCGGGCCGACGTCCGGCAGGCGCAGCGGGTCGCTGGGCGCGGCGATGCCGTCCGTCATTCCCAGATCGGCGCGCCCGGCGGCGACGTCGGCCGCCACGGTGTCGCGGTCGACGGTGGCCAGCGTGAGGTCGAGGCGGGGGTGGGCGGCGCGGGCACGCGCCAGCCGTACGGCGATCGAGGCAGTGACGGCCAGCGGCGAGGCGGACACCGCCAGCCGGCGGGCGGGCCCGGCCGCCGCGCGGCGCACGTCCGCGCGCGCCGCCTCCACGCGCAGCAGCAGCGGGCCCGCGTGCTCCAGCAGCCGGGCGCCCGCCTCGGTCGGCGCGACCGGACGGCGGTGCAGCAACGGCATGCCGAGATCGGCCTCCAGCGTGGCGATCTGCTGGGAGACCGCCGACTGGGTGTAGCCGAGCTCCTCGGCCGCCGCCGAGAACGACCCCCTGCGGGCGACGGCGACCAGAGTCCTGAGCAGGTGCGGGTCCATCCCTAGAGTGTGACGCGCACCAGGTTCCTCGCGCGCAGCGCGTACAGGGCACGGCCGTCGGGCGCGGCGGCCAGCAGCGGCTGGGTGCCGTAGGCCTGCGCGTCCAGCCCGTCGACCACGGTGGAGATCGTCATGGCCGACGGGTCCAGCCGGTAGATCGTCCTGCCGTCGGTGCCGTAGAGGCGGCCGTGCGTCTCCACGAGCGTGCCGCTGCGCGCCGCGCTCAGCGGCACCTGGACGGTGCGTGTCACCTCCCTGCGCCACGGGTCGAACTCGAACAGCACGCCGGTGTCGGCGACGCCGTACAGCTTGCCGCGGTGGGCGACGAGGTCGGAGATCGACGTGGCGCCCTGTACCGGCACCAGCGACCAGCGGACCCGCTTGGTCCGCAGGTCGAAGGCGGCCAGCTGGGCCTCCTTCTCCACCGGGGTGGTGCCGAGGCCGCCGGCGATCTCACTGGCGACGTAGGCGGTGCCGAGCATGCTGGTGACCGAGCGGACGGACTGGTTCCTGACGACGTTCCTGAAGGTCTCGATCGTGTCGCGGCGCGGGTCGTAGAGGGCCAGGGCGCCGCCGTGCAGGCCGTACTCCGGCTGGGTGCCGACCAGCAGCCGCCCGGAGAGCGGGTCGTAGTGGGCGTCCAGCGGGCGGTTCTGCTCCTCGCCCACCCGGGTCAGGCGCCTGAGCTCGGTGCCGTCGGGCCGCATCCCGAACAGGTAGGCCAGCGTGTAGACCGACAGGTAGACCTGCTTGCCGACGACCGTCATCGCCTTGGCCTCGCCCGGCAGGAAGGTGCGCGTGCTCGCGCCACCGGCCAGGTCGTGCACCTGGATGCCCGCCTTGCCGCTGACCAGCACCTGGTCACGGGTGGCGGTGACGGCCATCGGCAGCTCCGGCGCCGGCGGCATGCCGGCCTGCGTGAGGTCGACCCCGGTCAGCTCGCCCGTGGCCAGGTCGTACTCGACGACCGAGCTGGTGAGCACGCCCGTCACCTTGCCGCCACCGACGAAGACGCGGTTGAACGCCGCCCCGTCGTACGGCACCGCCAGCCTGTCGAGCTTCGCGGTGTCACGGTCGTAGCGGTAGAGCGTCCCCGACGGCCTGGTGCCGAAGTAGACGTCGTTGTTGGGCGCGTCGATGCCGATGGCGGTGACGTAGGAGTCGCCAGGGGCGTCCACCAGCGTGTGGCGGGACGGGTCGGCGGTCTCCATCAGCATGAGGTCGCCCGTCGCCGACAGCCCGGCGGCCAGCAGGCCGCCCTCCAGCGCCAGCGTGGCGACGAAGGTGCGGTCGGCCAGCTCGGCCGGCAGGATCTCGCGCTTGGCGCCGGTGGCCCGGTCGATGGCGACGAGATGCGCCTTCGCGCCCACGCCCGCGTAGATGGTGGTCTCGTCGACGGCGATGCTGCGCACGTACTGCTCGCCGGGCACGACCTGGCCGAAGTCACGGGTCTGGCCGGTGGCCGGGTCGTATTCGACCACCCGCCCGCGCGGGTAGGTGCCCGCGTAGATCTTGCCGTCGGGGGCGGCGTCCAGGCACCAGATGAAGGGGTCAGGCTTGACGTCGGCGACCTTCGTGGCCGTGCCGGTGCGCGTGTCGACCTTGTGGATGTCGCCGGGGGTGTAGGTGCCGACGTACAGGTCGGTGCCGACGGCCGCCGCGGCCCAGGTACCCTCACCCGTCGGCAGCTCGGTCACCGAGCTCACCGTGCGCCGGGCGGGGTCGTAGGCGCCGATCCGTGTCGGCGCGATGCCGCCGGTGCCCAGGTAGAGCCGGTCCCCGACGAACTCGGCCGCGCTGATGGAGGTGACCTCCGACGCGGGGCCCAGGTCCTCGACCACCGGCGCGGCGGCGGCCGGGGCGGGCACGCCCGACAGGGCGACGACCAGGGCCGTCGCCAGCGCGGCGGCGAACCGTGTCCTTCTCATCGATGTGCCTCTCGTGTGGTGCTCAGCAGGCATGGCGGTGCGGCCTTCCGACGATCTTGTAAGAGGGGGTGCCGGGGTCGTCGGTGGCCAGGCCGTCGAGGCTCTGGGCGACCGGGACCGGCTCGGTGATCGTGGAGGTCGACCAAGGCGGGGCGCATGTCGTGTTCCTCTCTGGAACCGAGCACAGCGAGGCCCGCCATTACGGGCCGGGCCGATATTGGGCCATTCGTACCATGCACGGAATCGATCGAGCAAGGCCTGTCACGATCACATACGCGCACACATCAGGAATGCTTATGGGCCCACCAGGAATCATCGTTGGCGCTTAACCACCCTCGCTCGCCAGGATGGGGGGCATGAGAATCGCCCTGGTCGGAGACCGGTCACCCAGCGTCCGCTCGCACGCCCGCATCCCTCAGATCCTCCAGTCGCTGCGCGAGCGGGAGGGGCTGGCGCTCGACGCGTACTGGATTCCCACGCCCGACGCCACCGACCTGGAGGGCTTCGACGGCATCTGGGTTCCACCCGGCAGCCCGTACCGCAGCGAGGAAGGCGCGCTCAACGCCGCGCGCACCGCGCGCGTGCACGGCATCCCCTTCCTCGGCACCTGCGGCGGCTTCCAGCACGCCATGCTGGAGTACGCCAGAGGCGTTCTCGGCCTTGACGTGGCCCACGCCGAGAACGACCCTGCCGCCCGCGACTTCCTGCTGCTGCCGCTGGAATGCTCCCTGGCCGGCCACGAAGGCCTGGTACGGCTGGCCCCCGGCTCCCTCGTCGAGCAGATCATGGGCTCGTCCACCACCGTCGAGCGCTACAACTGCTCCTACGGGCTGAACGCCGACTACGAGCAGCGCCTCGTCGACGGCGGGCTGAGGTTCACCGGACGGGCCGACGACGGCGCGATCAGGGTGGCCGAGATCCCCGGCCACCCGTTCTTTCTGGCCACCCTCTTCCAGCCCGAGCTGCACGGCGACGGCTCCCGGCCGCACCCGGTCATCACCGCCTTCGCCACCGCCGTCAGCCGTGCCAAGGTGGCGGTGCGCTGACGGCACTTGATCTCAAGCGCGGTTGAGGTTGCAGGATCGCATCCATCCCGTGGAGTCATCCCGGTGCTGACGAAAGGATGGTCATGCGAGTCGAGATCTACGTCGACGTGCTGTGCCCCTGGTGCTACATCGGCAGGAGACGCGTCGCGGCGGCGCTGGCGGACATGGCCGAACGCGACCGGCTGGAGATCGTCTGGCGGAGCTTCGAGCTGGCGCCCGACGCGAGCCGGACGCCCGGCCAGTCGGCCGCCGAGGCGCTGGTCGAGTGGTGGGGCGAGCAGGCTCCCGCCAGAGCCGCCAGGATCAGGGCCGTCGGCGCCGCGGAAGGGCTGGACCTCGACCTGCACGCCGCCCGCCCGGTCAACACCTTCGACGCCCACCGGCTCAGCCACCTGGCCGCTCGCCACGGCCTGGCCGACCAGGCGATGGAGCGGCTGTTCCGCGCCTACCACACCGAAGGACGCAACGTGGCCGACCACACGGTGCTGGAACACCTGGGCGTGGAGACCGGGCTGGACGCGGACGAGGTGCGGGAGATGCTCGCCGGCGACGCCTACGCCGCAGAGGTCAGGGCCGACGAGCGCCGCGCCGCCGAGCTGGGCGTCACGGGGGTCCCCACCCTGGTGATCGACGGCGCGCCGCGCTTCTCCGGCGTCCAGCCGCCCGCCGTCCTGCGCGAACTGCTGGAGCGGGGCCTGGCACGCGAGACGGTTCGCGGGTAGGGCGAGGCCGTCCGGCGGGGCCGCCGCCTCTTCCCGGACGCACCGGTTCGCCGGGACGGGTCTGCTGGACGTGCGATTCGCCGGGGCTCGGCCCTCGGTCCCGGCGGGAGGTGCGCGGTCAAACGCGGGTCTTGGTGCGGCGGCCGGCGGCTAGGTCGTGCCGTTCCGCCCGGGAGAGCCGGTCACAGGGCGTGATCGCTGGGCCAGCCGGACCAGACGCAGCAGCGACCACCGCATGAACGCCCTGGCCACCGGGCGCACCAGCGTACCGAGCGGAAGCGACAGCTCCTCGGCCCAGACGAGCCGGCCGCCGACGATCCTGAAGACGCCCGTGCCGCGTACCAGCCGGCCCGTGTGCCTGACCGCGACCGTCGTGGGCGGCTCCCACCGGGTGACGACCATCGTGTCGAGGAAGCCCACCCGCCAGAGCCCGGTGAAGGCGGCCAGCTCAGCGCCCACGCCATGGCCGTCACCCGAGACGGCGCGGGCGGTGGTGAGGACCATCCACTCCCGGTGCCGCGGCCAGTCGGTGAGCACGTGGAACAGGCGCTCGGCGGGCACCGTCGTCGGCACGGCGACGGTCATGCGGGTCGACATGATCCCTACACTACGGGCGACGCGACGCCTGGCGGGACGCCCGCGCGGCCTGGGGGCGGCGGGACGCTCGGAGGGTGCGCCGCGCAGCAGCCGGCCAGCTCGGCCAGCGCGGCGGGCAGCTCCGGCGGCTCGGGCACCTCGGACTCCACGCCGAGCGTCCCGATCAGGCGGACCGGCAGCGCCTGGCCGAGTACGACGTGTTCGAGTGCGGCGCGGGCTACCTGCGGATCCAGGCCACCAGACCGCCGACCCTCGCGTACGGCCTGCACGACGCGCCGCTGGGCCAGCTGGCGTGGATCGTGAGGGACGGCCACTTCGCCGCGTTGGAGCAGCCCGACCTGCCGGCCGCCGACATCAAGGCGTTCTTCGGCGCCCTCTGACGACCAGTGGCCGGCGTGCGGGACCCGCGGGGCAGCCGGTTTCGCCAGCGACCGCTGACTCGAGATCACCGGTGGGCAGCCGCTCAGTCGAAGCTCAGTCGAAGCTGACGGCGGGCGGCTTGCCCGGCTCGGCGAAGGCGAGGAGCGCGACGGCCTCGGCCTCGATCTCCTCGCGCTGGGCAGCGGTCAGCGGCCCGAACGGCGAGACGGTGACCGCGGCCTTGTCACGCTTCCAGATGCCGTGGACGTAGCCGTCGACCAGGACGGTGCCGTGGACCTGGCCGTTGATCGTGATGACGCGCTTGCGGTGCTCGTCGGAGATGACCCTGGTGCGGTCGGCGTGGCCGAGCACGAGGTTGTCGAAGGGGGCGACCAGGCGCACGGGGGCCGGGGTGTCCTCCTCGGGGCGCGGCGCGTCGGGCAGGTCCAGCACGCCGCCGCCCAGATCGACCAGGTCGAGCCGGGCGGCGGCCGCGCGCAACCCGGTGAGCCCCGACCAGGCCTGCATGTCGGCCACCGTGGCCGGGCCGAACGCGGCCAGGTAGCGCCGTAACAGCTGGTCGAGCGCGGGCTCGGGGTCGAGGTCACGGCCCAGCCATGCCTCCACCGGGGTCAGGACGGCATCGCCCGCCCTGCCCCACACCCCGCGCGGCGGCACCTGGACCATGGGCAGCAGAGACCGAAGGATCACCGGCAGGTCGCCGGGCGCGGCGTCGGGGAAGCGCTCGGCCAGCAACGGGGTCATGGCCTTCACCGACAGCGGCCGCTCGGTCAGCAGCGCCCGGCCGGCCGCCACGACGGCGTCGCGGTCGACGCCGTCGACCCGCCTGGCCGCCAGGGCACGGGTGAGCATGGGCTGGATGAGCGGCCTGATGGCCAGGCAGTCGCGGGCGCTGACCAGGTGGACGGTGCCGCGCATGAGCGTGATGCGCACGACCTGCCGGCTGACCAGCAGCTCCGACAGCTCCTGCGGCTGGAAGCTCGCCATGCGCGACCAGAGCCCGAAGTAGGGCGGGAGGGGCGCCTGGGCCTGCAGTCCGACCAGGTGCTCGATGACCTCCATGGGGTTCATCGCATGCCGGCGCAGGAGCAGCTGCCTGGCAAGGGTGGCGCGGTTGAGCGCCCGCTGGCTGATCACGGCACCCACCCTAGGGCGAGCCACCGACATTCCATCAGCCGCGACCGGCCGACGGTGACACCCGCGCTTCGATCGGGGGGCCGGCCAGGACACGGCGAAAGGCAGGCAACTGTGTGAGCGGGTCCCCTCAGTGTTGACGCCTCCGAAGCCCTGCGTTCGACTGAACATCTTGAGCGGTGCGCTCGGTGACGCAGGCCGGCCACCTGGGGTCGGACTGGACGTGGCGTGAGCCGCCGGGTCCGAGGTGTTCGCGCGACGCAACCGAGAGGCGTCATCGGGCCTTGGCACGCGGACAGCGAACCGGGAGCGGCCGGGGTCTGGGCCGGGAATGTGGTCGGCGTCGAAGAATGGACCCGGGGGTCGTGCCGGGCGTGGCCTCAACCGCCGGCCGGGTGTGGCCTCGCCCGGCGGTTGCGGGAGACGCAGGCCACCGGCAAGACTCTCGGTGATCGTGATGGGCGGTCCACGAACTGGCCGAGGAAACATGAGCCGCGACGTCATCATCAGCCTGCAGTTCGAGCGCGACGTGGACTTCGAGGAAATCCTCGACCGGCTCGCCCGGGCGGGCTGGGAGTTCCTCCGTGACGAAGACTCCGTCTGGTACATGGTCGGCTTCGACTGGAAGGATCTGCCGCTGGAAGGCCTGGCCGAGGCGAGACGCGAGATGCGGGCCTCCTACGAGGCCGGAGAAACGGTAGGCGTGACCGCCAGGCTGCCCGACGGCGGCTTCTTCGCGAACGTGATGTTCCACGAGGACAGGGCGTCGGTCTCGCTGATTCCCCTGCTGGAGTACCGCACCTTCGCGCGCGTGCCCGAGTTCGTCGATCTGGGGTGGTACGTCGAGAGCTTCCTGGCGCCTTGTCGGGATCTCCGGATCGTGCGAACGGAGGCGAGCGACCAGCGGTGAGCGCAAGGGCCTCGACGCCGGCCCCGGTCACGTTCGTCACCGCCGGAGCGAGCGCCTGCGCCTGTCCAGCGCGCCTGCCGACCGTGCACCGGTGCCGTGGAAGGGGCAAGGGGGCGGTGGGGTGTCAGGCCGAAGGCCAGTGTCTGAGGGCGACGTCGAGGGCGTCCAGGGTTCTGGACCACGAGGTGTCCACCGCGCGCGGGTGGCGGTCGAACCGGCCCGAGGTCTCCAGGGACACGTATCCGTGGAGCGTGCTGTGCAGCATCCGTACCGCGTCCGTCTGGTCGGGGTCCGACAGGTCGTAACCGCGCAGCATCGCCCGCGTCATCTGCGCGTGCCGGGCTGCCGCGCGGGTGGCCGAGGTCTCCGGGTCGAGCTCGATCTGGCCTGCGGCGTACCTTCCCGGATGTTCCTTCGCGTAGTCCCGGTAGGCGTTGGCGAAGGCCACCAGCGCGTCCTTGCCCGCGCGGCCGGCCAGCGCGGCGCCGACCCTGTCGGCGAGCTCCGTCAGGGCCAGCTCGGCCACCCGTACCCGCAGGTCCTGCGCGTCCTTGATGTGCGTGTACAGCGCTGCGGGCTGGACGCCGAACCCGCGGGCGAGCGCCGAGACGGTCACGTTCTGGAAGCCGATCTCGTCGGCCAGGTCCGCCGCCGCCCGGGTCAGGCGCTCCGCGGTGACTCCCGCGCGTGGCATCTGCCGCCTTCCTCGCTCACTCAGCGGGTCTCCCCGCCCATGACACCGCTCACCGGGCGTGACTGACATCCACGCGTCCTTCGTCGCCCGCTCCAGGAACGAGACCAAGCGTCTCACCTTTCCCAAGACTTCACCGACAGCGCTCCCGGCCTGGTGGGCGGCGCGCAGCAGGCCGCGGGGGGGGGGCGGGCGACCGGTTCGCGACCGCGGATGACTGGCTGGAGTCTCGGCGCTCGTTCTCGTTCGGGCCGCACGACGACCCGGCGGACGTCGGGTTCGGGTTCCTGCTCGCGCACAACGACGAGACGCTTCCCCCTGGCACCGGCTTCGCGACGCACCCACACCAGGACCTGGAGATCGTCACCTGAGTACTGCGGGGCTCGCCGGCAACGGGCGGCGGTCGCAATGGCGATCCGCTGGCCGGTACCAGCGACGACCGCGGCTCCGGCAGGCGCTCATGCGAACGCCGAAAGTCACGATGAGCCGGTTTTGAGCGGCACGGCTCCTCACCGAACCTTCGTCTCACGATCACCTCCCGTACGGCCGGCCGCCTCGGTGATCGTCGATACTCGTGGCCCATGAGCAGATCGCGCGTGGTCACGGTTGCCACGATCTTCGGTGCCGCGCTCGCGGCGTTGCCCGGGGCGGCCGACGCGGACAGGCGCCCCTTCGACTTGCAGGCTCACCGAGGCGGGCTGGGGCTGGTGGTGGAGGCCACTCTGCCCGCGTTCGCCAACGCGCTCGAGCTGGGTGTCAGCACGTTGGAGCTCGACGTGCAGATCACCGAGGACGGCCAGGCGGTCGTCACTCACGACCGGAGGATCAGCAACAGGAAGTGCAGGGATACCGCGCCTGTCGTGCCGGGCGATCCCGAGTTCCCCTACGTCGGCAAGTACATCAACACGCTGACCCTCGAGCAGGTCAGGACGATGGACTGCGGCTCCATGACGCTGCCGGAGTTCCCAGGCCAGCGGCCGGTTCCCGGTGCCAGGATGGCGACCCTGCGCGAGGTGTTCGAGCTGGTGGAGCGCTATCGCGCGCGTCGCGTCATGCTCAATGTCGAGACCAAGGTCGAGGCCGGCGCGCCGCATGAGACGGCGCCGAGGGAGCAGTTCGTGCAGGTGACGCTGGCGGAGATCCGGCGGGCCGGGCTCATGCGGCAGGTCACCATCCAGAGTTTCGACTGGGGCGCGTTGATGCGGGTGCGCGAGGTCGAGCCGCGGCTGCCGATCGTAGCCCTGACCAACCGCGACTTCCTGCAGACCGGGAAGCCGGGGGCCTCACCCTGGCTTGGTGGCATCGACATCGACGATTTCGGCGGGGACCCGCTCAAGGCGATCAAGTCGTTCGGCGCTGACGCCTTTTCGCCGGTGCACGGGTTCCCGCAGAACGGAAAGGTGACGGACCCGGGCTACCAGCCGTACGTCACCAGGGAGATGGTGGATCAGGCGCACGGTCTGGGCATCAAGGTGATTCCATGGACCGTCGACGACGAGCCCACCTTGAACAAGCTCGTCGACGACGGGGTCGACGGGATCATCACCGACTACCCGGACCGGCTGCGGCAGATCATGGCCGAGCGCGGCTTCAAGCTGCCCAAGCAATACCGACCCAAGCCGTGATGAACTCGCGGCGAGAGCCTGACAGTCGCGCGGGGCGAACGAACCGGCCCGCGCCCTCGCCACGGGTGAGGCTGAATCGCCGGAGCCAAGGACGGCACTCCTGCAGGAGGGCAGCCGGTCTCCGTCGGCCGGTTCGCCTTCGATGGAGGCGAACCGGCCGTGGTGGCGGACGTGCAGACCTTGACCTTGTCTGCCCTCAGGACAGGAAGCGCAGCACCGCCAGGACGCGGCGGCTGTAGCCGGTGGTGTGGGACAGGCCGAGCTTGTCGAAGACCGCGTTGACATGTTTCTCGACCGCGCTCTGCGACACGTACAGCGCCTCGGCGATGGAGGCGTTGGTGTAGCCCTGCGCCATGTGCTCGAGCACCTCGCGCTCGCGCGGGGTCAGCCTGGTCAGCGGGTCGGTCTGGGTCGTGCGGGCCAGCAGCTGCCGTACCACCTCGGGGTCGAAGGCCGCGCCTCCGGCGCCGACGCGCTCGAGGGCGTCGAGGAAGTCGGCGACCTGAGCCACCCTGTCCTTCAGCAGGTAGCCGACGCCGGACACGTCGCCGGTCATCAGCTCGGTGGCGTACTTCTTCTCCACGTACTGCGACAGCACCAGCACCTTGACCTCCGGCCAGCGGTGCCTGATCTCCAGTGCGGCGCGCAGCCCCTCGTCGGTGTGGGTGGGCGGCATACGCACGTCCACCACCACGATGTCGGGCCGGTCGGCCTCGACCGCCGTGACGAGGGCGGCGCCGTCGCCGACCGCGGCGACGACGTCGTGTCCCTCCTCGGCCAGCAGCCTGGCCAGGCCCTCGCGCAGCAGCGTGGAGTCGTCGGCGAGCATCACCCGCATGGCAGCTCCGCCCGGATCACGGTGGGCCCGCCGGCGGGGCTGGAGACGGCGAAGGAGCCGTCGAGCGCGGCGACCCTGCGCGCCAGGCCGGACAGGCCGCCGCCCGCCGGGTCGGCGCCGCCCTTGCCGTCGTCCTCGATGTTCACGGCGATGATTGTCCCATCGGCGCGCACGTCGACGGTGATCAGGTCCGCCTCGGCGTGCTTGGCCGCGTTGGTGACCGCCTCGCACACCACGAAGTAGGCGGCCGTCTCCACCGCGCGCGGTGGCCGCCGGTCGAGCTCGCAGGTCACCTTCACCGGTACGGCCGAGCGGTCGGCGACGGCGGCCAGCGCCTCGCCCAGGCCGAGGGCGTCGAGACCGCTCGGGTAGACCCGCCAGGCCACCTCGCGCAGCTCCGCGAGGGCCTGCTGGGCCTCCTCGTGCGCCTGCGCCAGCAGTTCAGGGCGTCCGCGGCGGGCCCTGCCGATCACCATGGCCAGCGCGACGAGCCGCTGCTGCAGACCGTCGTGCAGGTCCCGCTCGATGCGGCGGCGCTCGGCGTCCACGGCGGTCAGGACGCCGGCGCGGGTCTCGGCCAGCTCGGCGATCCTGCGTTCGAGCGCCTCGGTGGAGTGCGGGCCGAGGGTGCGCAGGGCGAGCCGCCGTTCGACGGCCTGCACGCCCACGAGGCCCGACAGGTCGAGGAAGAGCAGCACCAGTCCCGCGACCAGGAAGTAGGCCAGCAGGCCGGGGGTCATGCGCATGCCGTCGAACGCCTCGCCGTGGCCCCAGGCCCACAGCACCTGGATTCCCACGTCGAGGCCGATGACGAGCAGGGCGACGACGATGCCGCCGAGGATTCCGAGGGGCAGCCGCAGGGCCAGGAAACGCAGGGCCTGACCGCGCGAGAAGTCGCCCACCCGCACGTCCAGCCTGCGCGCCTCCGTCGCCGCGACCCGGGCGAGCGCGGCGCCCATGCGGGGGTGGGCGAGCACGGGGAGCGCGATCAGCTCGGCGACGGCGCTCAGCGCTCCCAGTGTGACCTTAGCGACGACTCGCATGCCGGCCCTTGCGCCGCTCGGCCAGCCGTACGCCGACGAAGACGAGCACGGCGAGCACCACCGCGCCGATGACCAGGTTGGTGCCGATGCCGACGTAGCCCTCGACGAGCGACCAGTTCTCCCCGAGGACGTAGCCCGCCAGCACGAAGATCGTGTTCCAGATCGCGCTGCCGAGCGTGGTGAACGCCAGGAAGACGCCCAGCGGCATGCGCTCGACCCCGGCCGGGATGGAGATCATGCTGCGGAAGATGGGGATCATCCGCCCGAAGAACACCGTTTTCACGCCGTGCTTGGCGAACCATTCCTCGGTCTTCTCGATGTCGGAGACCTTCACCAGCGGCAGCCGTTGGGCGATCGCGACCACCCTGTCCCTGCCGAGCAGCGCGCCGACCAGGTAGAGCGCGAGCGCGCCGACGACCGAGCCTGCCGTCGTCCACACCAGCGCCTCGATCAGGCCCATGCCGCCCTGTGCCGCGGTGAACCCGGCCAGCGGGAGGATCACCTCGCTCGGCAGCGGGGGGAAGAGGTTCTCCAGCGCGATGGCGATGCCCGCGCCGGGCGCGCCAAGGGTCTCCATGAGGCCCGTCGCCCAACCGGCGATTCCGTTCTCAGCAGTCATGCCTCAGAGCCTATGAGTGATCGAATATGCCCAGAATGAGGGCAACTTCCGAAATGCGGGTGTGGTAAACCACAGCTACGCCGTACGGTACGCTGTACGGCTATGCGGGAACTCCTTCGGCACGCGGCCGTCTTCGAACCGGGCGACCCGCCCAGGGCGGCAACCGTGGCCTTCCTCGACCCGGCGGGCGACGAGAGAGTCACGATCGCGGAGCCGGAAGGGCCTCGTGAAACTCCGGTCACCCGCGTTCCCGTCACCGAGGCGGTCGCGCTGCTCAGCAGGGCCCGCACCGACCAGAGTGCCGACCCCGCCACCCGGTTCTGGGGTGCCGTGGCGCTACTGGCGCTCCAGATCGTCGCCAAGGGTCGCATCAGGCCCGGCGTGAGCGCGGGCGACCACGCCGCGTGGCGGGCCGGCCCCCTGGACGCCGCCGACCTGGCCAAGGTCAGGGAGCTGGCCGACGCGATGCCCGCCACGGCGCGGGCCGTCCCCCTGCCGTCGGCCCCGGGCCTGCTGCCCGACGCCGAGGGCCTGGTCCGCGCCTTCCTCGACGCCGTCGCCGACGGCATGCCCCGCTCCCCAGGCGCCGTGCGCGCGGTGGGCGTGCCCGCCTACTCGGCCGCCAAGCCGGTCAAGACGCCACAGCTGAGGGCATGGGCGGCCGACCCCGGCGTACGGCTGTCGCTGCGGGTGGAGACCGCCGGCGCCGACCACGCCGCCTTCCGCGCGGTCGTACAGCTGCACGGCATCGCCGACCCCGCGCTGGTCGTGGACGCCGCCGAGCTCTGGGCGGGCCGCGACCAGGGGCTCGGCCCCCGCGCCAAGGTCGACGCGGTGGTCGAGCTGCGCAGGGCGGCCCGGCGGTGGCCGCCGCTGGAGCGGCTGCTCGACGCCGAGGTTCCCGACGAGCTCGAGCTGTCCGACGAGGAGGTGTCTGGCCTGCTGTCCGGCGCGGCCACCGGCATCGACGTGCACTGGCCACGCGACCTGGTGCGCGGCGTCAGCGCGAGAGCGGTCGTCGGCGGCGAGTCCAGCGGGCTGTTCCGCTTCGACTGGCGGCTGCGGCTGGGCGACGACGAGCTGACCGAAGCCGAGATGGACCGGCTGGCCGAGGCCCACCGCCCCGTCGTACGGCTGCGCGACCAGTGGGTGCTCATCGACCCCGAGCTGGCCCGCAAGGCCAGGAACCGGGAGATGAAACCGCTCACCGGCATCGAGGCCCTCGGTGCCGCCCTCACCGGCACGGCGCTGGTGGAGGACGAGGAGGTGGCGGTCTCCCCCGGTCCGGTGCTGGAGGAGCTGCGCGGCAGGCTGGTCGCCGATCCCGTCGACCCGCCCGAAGGGCTGGCCGCGACGCTGCGCGACTACCAGCTGGCGGGCCTGCGGTGGCTGGCCCAGATGACCTCCCTGGGTCTCGGCGGCTGCCTGGCCGACGACATGGGCCTGGGCAAGACGATCACGCTGATCGCGCTCCACCTGCACAGGAACAGCGGGCCGACGCTGGTCGTCTGCCCCGCCTCGCTGCTGGGCAACTGGGAGCGGGAGATCGCCAGGTTCGCCCCCGGCGTTCCGGTCCGCCGCTACCACGGCGCCCAGCGCACGCTGGCCGACACCGGGTTCGTGCTCACCACCTACGGCACCATGCGCGTCGACGCCGCCGTGCTCGCCGAGCACACCTGGGACCTGGTCGTGGCCGACGAGGCCCAGCACGTCAAGAACCACCGATCGGGCACCGCCAAGGCGCTGCGCGAGATCCCCTCGGCCGCGCGCGTCGCGCTGACCGGCACGCCGGTGGAGAACACGCTGTCGGAGCTGTGGGCGATCCTCGACTGGACCACGCCGGGGCTGCTCGGCCCGCTCGCGCGCTTCCGTACGCGCTGGGAGCCGCGGCCCGAACGGCTCGGCCGCCTGGTCGCGCCCTTCCTGCTGCGCCGCCGCAAGTCCGATCCCGGCATCGCGCCCGAGCTGCCGCCCAAGACCGAGACCGACCGTCCCGTCTCGCTCACCAGGGAGCAGGCCGGGCTCTACGAGGCGACGGTGCGCGAGCTGATGGCCTCCATCGCGGCGGCCGACGGCATGGGCAGGCGCGGCCTCATCGTCAAGCTGCTGACGAGCCTCAAACAGATCTGCAACCATCCCGCCCAGTTCCTGCACGAGAAGGACCCCGTGCTGGACGGCCGCTCGGGCAAGCTCGAGCTCCTCGAAGAGCTGCTGGAGACCATCCTCGCCGAGGACGGCGCGGTGCTGGTCTTCACCCAGTACGTCACCATGGCCCGGCTCCTGGAGCGCTTCCTCGCCGCAAGGGGCATCGCCACCCAGCTGCTTCACGGCGGCACCTCCGTGGCCCGGCGGGAGGAGATGGTCAGGCGCTTCCAGGACGGCGAGGCCCCCGTCTTCCTGCTCTCGCTCAAGGCCGCGGGCACCGGGCTCAACCTCACCCGCGCCGACCACGTCATCCACTTCGACCGCTGGTGGAACCCCGCCGTCGAGGACCAGGCCACCGACCGGGCCTACCGCATCGGCCAGACCAGGCCCGTCCAGGTGCACCGGCTCATCGCCGAGGGCACCGTCGAGGACCGGATCGCGACCATGCTGGAGACCAAGCGGTCGCTGGCCGAGGCCGTGCTGTCCAACGACTTCACCGAACTGACCGACGCGGACCTGCTCAACCTCGTGGAGCTGCGATGACCGCCGCCAAGGGATTCCCCGCCTTCGCCCCGCAGCACGCCGGCGCCCGCTTCGCCACCTCGTGGTGGGGCAGGGCCTGGCTCAAGGCGCTGGAGGACACCTCGCTCGACCACACCCTGCTCGCCAAGGGCCGCGCCTACGCCAAGACCGGCCAGCTCGGCCCCATCACCGTCAGCTCCGGTCGGCTCGCCGCGATGGCCGAAGGCGAGTACGCCGCGGTCGTGCACGTGGCACCCGTGGCGGCGGGATTCGTCGAGCAGATCGCCGCCAAGGCGGGCCATCTGGCCGCGCTGCTCGACGGCGACCTGCCGTACGACCTGGTGGAGCTCCTTCCTGGAGTCGGCGACCTCGAGCCCGAGTGCGACTGCCCTGACTGGGGGCACCCGTGCAAGCACGCCGCCGCGCTGTGCTACCAGGCCTCGTGGCTGCTCGACCGCGACCCGTTCCTGCTGATGCTGATGCGCGGCCTCGACAAGGACGACCTGATCGCCTCGCTCCAGCGGGCCACCGCGCCGACCGGCACCCCCGTCGCCGAGGCCTACGCGCACGGCATCCCGCCGCTGCCGTCCTTCGCGACCGCCGAGCCGCTCGACGCGCTGCCCGCCCCGGAGCCCCTGGAGGTGGAGCCCGCGCCGGGCGTCGACCCCGCTGCGCTGCGGGTGCTGGCCGCCGACGCGGCGCTGCGCGCCCGCGAGCTGCTGGTGTCGGGGGCCGCCGCGGTGCTCACCGAGTTCCAGGACCGGGTACGGCTGGCCGCCACCCACGACCTCGACATCGGCAGCCCGGCCGCCGTCCGGTCATGGCGGTACGGCGGCGCCGCCGCCCTCGACACGCTCGCCACGACGTGGACACCGCCCCGGCAGGCCGTCGCCCGCGCGCGACGTGACCTGCCCGGCTTCGCGGCGGTCCGCAACCGGTGGACCCTCGGCGGCGCTCAGGTCCGCTACGGCAGGGACGGCCGCTGGTACCCGTTCGTCGACGCGGACGGCGACTGGTTCCCCGCCGGCCCGCCAGAACCCGACCCCGCCGCCGCGCTGGCCGCCACCCAGGCCGCCGACTGACCTCGCACGGTGTCCGGTGTCCGTGTCCTGGCCGGATCGAACCCCGGGCTCACCGCTGGACGGCGGCGGCGAACAGCTTCCGCGCCGCCGCGACCGCCTGCCCGAGGGCGTCGGGCTCCGGCCGCAGTCCTGCCACGATCGCGTCGACGCCGCGCAGCCCGGCCCGCTGCAGGAGCCGCTTCTCGTTGGTGACCCACTCGCCGCGCGCCGCCAGCACCGCATGCGCCGTCTGCATGGCGGCGGTGGCCAGCGCCCCCGCGACCTCGGTGGACTGGCCGCGCGGGACGTACGCGGCCGCGGCGTACTGGACAGTCAGGTCCGCCCGGTCGCGCCACACCCGCGGGGCCGTCTCACGCAGGGCCTCCGGATAGCCGGGGCGGGGCAGCGTGCCGCGCAGGACGTCGTTGAGGGCGAGTTCGGCGATCACCAGATAGCTGGGGATGCCCGCGAGATGGAACATCAGCGGCTCCCAGCGGAAGCGGCCCTGCCGGGCCTCGGCGAGCTCGTGCTCGACGACGTCGAGGTCGCGGTAGTGGACGTCGACCCGGCGGCCGTCGATCGTGAACCAGGCTCCCCCGTTGAAGACGCCGCCGCCCCAGCCGCCGATCTCGGAGACCTCGCCGGGCCAGCCGACCGCGCGCAGATCGGCCGGGTCGAAACCGCCCCGGTAGTAGACGGCCAGGTCCCAGTCGCTGTCCGGGGTGTGGGTGCCCTGAGCGCGCGAGCCGCCGAGGGAGACGGCACGTACGGCGGGCAGGGCAGCGAGGCGGTCGGCGACCAGGGTGAGGAACATGTCGTCGGTCATGAGCGTCCGATCGGGTGAAGTGGATGACAGCGGTCGAGGGCACCCGGGACGGACGCCGGAGCAACGGCTCGGACGGCGTCGTGCGCAGGGGGTGCCGGTGTCGTCACTTCATGGCCCCGACCCTACCGACCCGCCCGCCTCCTGAGGCAAGCGGTTTTCCCGCTCAGCCCTGGTCGCGGACGGTCAGCCCCAGGTTGGTGGCGAGCGTGACGGCCTGGACCGGGTCGATGACCGCCCCAGCGATCTCGGCGCCGAAGGGGTCGAGCGAGGACAGGTCACTGCCCCGCAGGTCGCAGCGGGTGAAGTCGGCCTTGCTCAGCCAGGCGCCCGACAGGTCGACGCCGCGCACCGTGGCCCCCGCGAAGCGGGCACCGGTCAGGTCGGCCTCACGCATCCGCACCCCGGTGAAGGACGCCTTGCGCAGGTCGGCGCCCGGCATCCCGACGAACGACCAGTCGCCTCCGTCGGCCTTCATCAGGTCGTGGGTGCAGCCGTCGAACATGCTGCCCACGAACTTGCACCTGGTGAACGTCGCGTCGAAGAACGACGACCGGGTGAAGGTGCAGTTGATGAAGCCGGTCTCCTCGTGGGTGGAGGCGTTGAAGCGGCAGCCGCGGAAGGTGCACTCGACGAACTCGGCTCCCCTGCTGACGGCTTCGGTCAGGTCGACGTCGACGAAGGCGACCCGCCGGTGCTGCTCGCCCGACAGGTCGCGGCTGTCCCAGTCGGCGGAGCGGACGGTGGAGTCGGTCGGCGGTGCCGGGACGCCGTGCTTGCGGTCAGCCATCATGGGTCGAGAGCCTAGACGGGAGCGCCGACATTTCCTCAGGCGCTCTGGCGGCCGGTTCCTCCTGCGGGACGCGGCTCGCCGCCCTGGAAGGCCGCGCGGACGGCATCGCCGACCTGACGGCGGATCGGGTCCCCGCCCGGGCCGAACAGCCGGTCGTCGACCTGGGCCACCGCCTCCTGGGCCGTCTGGAGCAGGCGTGAGCCGTCCGGCGTGACCTCGATGGCCGACGCGGACCCGGCGCGGGCGGTGTTGTCGCGCACCAGCCCGGCACCCGCCAGCACCTTCACGGCGGCGTGGACGCTCTGCACCGTCGTCCCGGACATCCGCGCCAGGTCGCTGAACGACACGCCGGGCATCATGGCGATGTGAGCCAGCAGCCCGAGCCTGCTGACGGTGAGGTCGAGCGGGGCCAGGACGGCGTTGAGCTCGGTCTCGATCTGCCGTGCCAGCGTCAGCAGCACGATGGAGGGACTGCTGGTGGGGGGCGGAGCGGGGCGGCCGTTCTCGATGGTCACCCCACCAGTCTCTCGCACCCGGCGCCTTCGGCTCGCTACGGCCCGTACGACGGAGCAGCCGGTCGACGACATCGGTGTGTCCACGCCCGAGCAGGCTGCCGAGATCGCCGGCTTCGCCGACGGCGTGATCGTCGGCTCCGCGCTGGTCGAGGCCCTTCTCGAGGCCCCCGACCAGGATGCCGGGCTCGCGGCCCTCCGTGCCCTCACCGCCGAGCTCGCCCGGGGCGTCCGCGGGGAAGGCTAGCGGCGGTGCCGGGGCGCCCAGAGGACGGGCGCCCCGGTACCGCTCACACCAGGATGCGCCGGTGACCGGCCCGCTGGGGCGGGATGTGGACCTTGGCGAGCTCGCGCATGGCCCGCTGGGCGCCGGTCTGCCTGGCCAGGGCGCGGGCCCGACCGGCCAGTTCGGCCGACCGCTCCCGCTCGTGGGCCTCGGCGTACGCGTGGGCCATGCGAGCCAGGGCGAAGGCGGTGGCGAAGGTCGACACCGTCCGCGGCGGTTCCTTCTCCAGGATCTCGATCGCGCCGGTGGCCTGGCCGAGATCGACGAGGCAGCCGGCGCACAACGTGTTGTGCGCCTCTTGGGAGCAGTCGATCACGTACGGCGTGTCGTCGCCCGGCACCGCCAGCGACTCGGCCGACTCCTCCAGCCGGCGCCGGCACATGTCCAGGTCCCCGGCCAGCGCGTGCCCCTGCGCCTCGTGGTGCCGCGCCAGCGCGTCCACCCGCGGAGGGAGCGCGGCGCGTTCGCGGGCGGCGACGGCGATGGCGACCAGCTGGTCGGGATGATCGGTGGTGTCGGAGAGGCCGCCCCGCTGGGCGAGGGTGTAGGCCTCCAGCAGCACGTCGGCCGCCTCGTGGGCGTCGCTGATGGCCTCGTCCGACCACACCAGCGCCCCGTCCGGATCGCCGGCCTCGTGGTCCATGCGGCTGATCAGCTCCGCGTTCTCGGCGGCGAGCAGCAAGAACGCGCGTCTCGCCGATGAGCCGGCGTCGCGGCGGAACCCCTCGATGCCGGTGAAGACGCTCCGCAGGGCGTTGCCCAGGGCTGCGGGGCGGCGGTCGGCGCGGGTGTAGGCGCCCACCAGCGCCTTGAAGTACCGGACGGTTTCCTCGTCGGCCCGATCGGGCGTCTCGATCGCCCGGCCGGCGCGCTCTTCCTCCTCCGCCGCGAACATGCCCGGCAGCAGGGGGATGCCCGTGAGGTAGTGCCACAGCGTGGTGCCGGCCGCGTCCCCGACGAACAGCGTGGCCTCGTCCACGTCGAACGCGCGGCAGAGCAGTTCCGCGTACCGCTCGTCGGGCCGTCGCTCTCCTGCCTCCCAGCGCCGGAGTTCCTCGGTGAGCGCCTCCGGCGCGGGCAGCCGGTCGCGTGATTCCTCGTCCGCCACGTCGGCAAGCCGCCGGCTGAGTTCCCGGCGGTTCCAGAGCTGCCCCTCGCGCAGAACGCGCAGGCGGGCGGCCCAGATCGGAACGTCGATCTCAATCATTGGCGTATCCCTACCTTGGGGAGTTTTGTCCCATACTGCCGCTTTCCTGGGCCTCTCGTTAGACCGAACCGGTAGATCGTCTTGAGTTGGTGGACGGGAGCGCACGCCGTCTCGCCGCCGGAGGGAGTACGGCACCGTGCTTCAGAACGGGCGCGGCCCTGCCAGGAGCTCGCCGACCTGGACGACCGCGAACTCGACCTGGCTCTGACCCTCCTCCCAGTTGGCGATCAGCGTGCAGCCCTCGTCGGCGAGCAGGTCGCCGCCCGGCCGCTCGGTCCGCAGGTACATCAGCCCCTCCTCGCCGTCGGTGCAGAAGAAACTCAGGTGGGCGAACAGCTCGGGCGGCGTGAGGGCGGCCAGCGCCTCCTGCCACTCCTCGGCCGCCTCCGCCTCGAGAGGGAGGAGGCTTTCGGGGCCCGTGCCGAGCGCCGTGGCGACCCGCATCGCGTCGAAGAGCGTGCCGTCCGAGACCAGCCGCGGGTAGCAGACGGTCCAGGTGTCGCGCAGATCGGACGCGGCGAGGTCGTACCGCGCCAGCAGGGGAGCCAGGTCGCCGCCCAGGACGAGCCGGCCCGCGAAGCACGCCGCCGCGAGATCCGCCTCGAACTCCGGCGGCAGCCCGGCCTTGTCGAACTCGAAGACCGACCGGCTCGCGTCGAACTCCAGCAGCGGCTCGTCCAGGTCGAAGATCGGGCAGTCCCAGACGACCGGCTCGACGCCGCGCAGGGCAGCCGGGTTCACCCAGACGGCGTCCCGCGCGAAGCCGAGCTCGTTGATGAGGTTGCCGCCGAAGAACGTCGCATAGACGGCGTCGGCGTCGAAACTCGCCAGCGGACGGCCGAGCAGGATCTCAAAGGCGCCGGTCAGCTGGTCCAGCCACGGGCCCGACATGTTCGCGGAAGTGGAGTTCATGCCGGGACCGTATAGGCCGGGTCCGTCATTCCGGACCGGGTTCGTCGGAAGCGGGCGGAAGATCAACTTCCTGCCGCTGTTTTCTGCGCTCAGTCTCCTCGAAGCCCGGCCCGGGTGAGTGGAAGGTCAGCTCGCCTGGCGGAAGACGACGGCGACGCCGAGCGCGGCGGCGGCCGGGACGAAGATCTCGCCCCTGGCCGTCCTGCCGAGCGGCACTCCCCTGCCGTGCAGCAGCCGCTCGGTCGCGCCGAGGTCGCGGGTGGCCACCGTGTACGCCGCGAACCCCGGCAGGGCGGCAGGCCGCTCCCCCGGCAGCAGCTGTCCCAGAGCCGACGCGCCCACCAGCGTGATGTCGGCGTCGCGCAGGCCGAACACCCTGGCCCCGCCCTCGCCGCGCGCGGTGAGCCCGAGGTAACGCGCGTACCGTTCCTCGGCCTGCGGCAGCTCGGCGTCGGCCACGCACAGCACGCACTCGACCAGGCCCACCGCGCCGTTCGGGTGCGGTCCGTGGTCGGAGCCGCCGTTCTCGGCCAGCCCCACCCTGCCCTCGGCCACCAGCCCCGGCGTGGCTCCGTCGAGCTCCAGGAAGCGCACCGGCTCCATCCTGGTGCCGTGCTCGGTCTCGACCGGGCGCTGTACGGCGTGCACGCCGCCGTGCTCCACGCCCTGCTCCTCCAGCCGCACGGCCTCACGCCCGACGTCGTCGGTGTCGAACATGAGGATGTGCACGCCCTCGAACCGGTCGAGGCAGGCGGTGAGGTTCGCGGTGGTGTTGCGGATCGCCGCCACGATCCCGGGCAGCCGGTCGTCGGGAACGCGCAGCGGGATCGGCCGGGCGTCGTCCGGCATCGCGCCCGTGGCCGCGCTGCCCGCCAGCGTCACCAGCTCGACGAAGTCGCCGGGGAAGTAGGCGTGGGTGTTGGCCACGCCGAACGGCTCGGCGGGCGCGCCGGGCGCAGGGGGCAGGACGGGGTAGGCCGCCGGCGGGAGGGTGAAGCCGAGCGTGCCGTACCGCTCGACCGCCTGCCGCATGTCCCTGACGATGTGGCCGACGTGGTGCAGGCCCAGCACGGTCATGCGTCGCCTCCGTACGCCGCTTGCTCGAAGTCGCGGCCGAGCCGCTCGAAGATCCCGATCACCTTGTCCGCGGCCGGCGCGCAGTCGGCTCCGGTGGGCGTCCGCTCCGGGCCGAACGTCCTGTGCAGGGTGACGGCCAGCTGGTCGGCCTTGTCCTGCAGCCCGAGCGTGAGCTGCGGCGGCAGCAGCGGCTCAATCGCGAAGAATCCGTAGGCGATCGTGGGCAGCGCGTAGTCCAGGTCCTCCTGGCGCACGCCCTCGCGCAGCAGCCCGTGCTCGGCCAGCACGCCGAGGTAGTCGCGCGAGGCCAGCAGCTTGGCACCCTCCAGCGGCCCGCGCGCGGGGCTGTCGAGGAAGGCGCCCATGGTGTCGGCGTCCCTGGTGAAGATGGCCCGCAGCACCGGCCGCTCCATCGCCGTCACGAAGAACCTGCGCATGTACCGGTGCAGCGCGATCTCGGCGGCGTCGGCGCGCATCGCGGCCACCACTTCGGTGATCATCGCCACCGCCTCGCGCGCCCCGACGGCCAGGAACACCTGCTCGCGGGAGCGCCAGTGCAGGTAGACCGTGCCCTTGCCGACTCCGGCGCGTTTGGCGATCTCGTCGATCGTCACCCGGCGGTATCCCCAGCGCAGGAGCAGGTCCTTGGCGGCGTCGAGGATGCGGTCGGCGCGCGCCCGCCGTTCGGCGGCGCCCGGTGGTGCGGTCATGAGCCCTCCTTTATGACCAGTGACTCATGACCACATTAGCAAACTGGTCACAACAGCGTGGTCCGCGACGGGACCGTGGAGGCGACGGCATGGCAGGCGCCCCTGCCCTCCGCGCGCGCGACCACGCGTCCCGCCTCCACGCGGACGGCCACCTCGGTCCCGTCGCCGGCCCCCTGCACACCGGCCGCCGCGGCCGGCGCGCCCGACTCGTCGCAGACGACGCCCAGCGGCGGCTGGGCCGCGGCGGGAAACGCCTGGCGCAGGCAGCCGGTCACCTCGGCCACGGCCAGCCTCGCCAGGGGCAGGAGCTCCGCCGGATCGCCGGTCACCACCACGGCGGTGACCCGCGTGCCCGGCGGCGCCGCGCGCACCGCCTCCTCGGCGGCCTCGAGCCGGTGCAGGCCGAGCACCGCCACCACGCCGTCGTCGGCCAGCGGTACGGGCCGGCCCGTCACGGCGTCGAGCGCCGGCGGAGGCGCCCACGGCTCGTCGGCCGGTCGCGCCTCGGGAGCCCAGGCCAGGTGCGGTGGCGGCCATCGGTCGTCGAGGTCGAGGCCGGCCAGCCGCTCGCAGGCGGTGACGACGTTGAAGGGCTCCACGAAGCCGGGCGCGGCGGCGGCCAGCTGGCTCGCGCCGTGGAGGGTGGTCAGGACGGCCTCGGCCGCGCGCACCCGGCGCCGGCCCTCCCCCAGGTTCAGCCGTTCGAGCGCGAGCCCGAGCAGGATCGCGTCGAGCCGCATCAGCTGCGCGAACGCGGTCCTGGTCCGCTCGTCGGCGAGCACCTCCGGCAGCACGTCCATGCCGAGCCTGGCCTGGCCGCGCGGGTCGTCGGTGGCCAGGGGCAGCCGGGCGAGCCAGGCGCGCGCGAAGGCGCGCAGCGCCTCGCCTGCCGTACGGCCGGGCTCCTGGTACGGCGGGTCCGGTGGCCGCTCGGCCAGCTCGGCCATGACCGCGAAGTAGAGCGCGCGCTTGCCGGGGAAGTTGGAGTAGACCGCGCCGCGGGTCAGCTCGGCCCGCTCGGCGATGCCGTCGACCTTGGCGTCGCGGAAGCCGCGCTCGGCGAACTCCTCCCTGGCCGCGGCCAGCACCTTGGCGCGGTTGCGTTCCTGCGTCTCTGCCCTGCTGAGCCGGCCCATCGTCCTCCTCGTCGGCGGTTGCCGTCCTGGGAGATCCACGATAGTGCCGCCATCCGAATGGCATCATCATCTGAATGTTCAGAACATCCGCCAACCGGGACCCGCGCGTGTTCGCCGACCCCGACACGCTCGACGTCACCCGCGTCCCGGCGGCGCCCGGGCACCTCGGCTACGCTCACGGCCCCCACTTCTGCCTCGGGGCCGGGCTGGCGCGCGTCGAGGCCGAGGTCGCGCTCGGCGCGCTGCTGCGCCGCTTCCCCCGGCTGGCGCCGGCCCCCGGCGAGCACGGCGGGCGCCTGCCCGACCCCGGCACCTGGCGCCTGGCCGCGCTGCCGGTGACCGTCTGACCCGCGACGGCCCGTGGCGGCCGGGACACGGCACAGGGTGGCCGGCACACTCGCTCCGCCACCCCGCCCAGATGGCGCCTGATCAGGCGGAAAGGACCAAGGTCCCGGCGCGCAGGGTCGGCCGGCCCTACGCCCGCACCAGGCGCGACCTCGACGCTGTCAGGCATGGATGTCCTTGATCTGTCGCGATGGCAGTTCGGTATCACCACCGTCTACCACTTCCTGTTCGTCCCCCTGACCATCGGCCTGTCGATCCTCGTGGCCGGGTTGCAGACCGCCTGGCACCGCACGGGCAAGGAGAAGTACCTCAAGCTGACGAAGTTCTGGGGCAAGCTGTTCCTGATCAACTTCGCGATGGGGGTGGTCACCGGCATCGTGCAGGAGTTCCAGTTCGGGATGAACTGGAGTGACTACTCCCGCTTCGTCGGTGACGTGTTCGGCGCGCCGCTGGCCATGGAAGGGCTCATGGCCTTCTTCCTGGAATCAACCTTCCTCGGCCTGTGGATCTTCGGGTGGGACCGGCTGTCGCCACGGCTGCACCTGGCGACCATCTGGGTGGCCGCCATCGGTACGAACATCTCCGCCTACTTCATCCTGGCGGCCAACTCCTGGATGCAGCACCCGGTCGGCTACCGCATCAACAACGGCCGCGCCGAGCTGACCGACATCTGGGCGGTGCTGACCAACTCCACCACCCTGGTCACCTTCCCGCACGTCATCTTCGGCGCGTTCGTCACCGCCGGCGCCTTCGTCCTCGGCGTGAGCGCCTGGTTCCTGATGCGCGGGCGAGACGTCGACCTGTTCCGCACCTCCGCCAGGTTCGCCATGGTCGTCACCATGATCTCCTCGATCGGGGTGGCCTTCTCCGGCCACTGGCAGGCGCAGATCATGACCGAGCAGCAGCCGATGAAGATGGCGGCCGCCGAGGCGCTGTGGGAGGACGAGCGCGCCGCCGGCTTCTCGCTGTTCGCCGTGGGCGACGTGGAGAACGGCCGCAACCACATCAACATCCAGATTCCGTACGGCCTGAGCCTGCTGGCCACCGACACCCTCGACGGCGAGGTCGAGGGCATCAACGACATCCAGGCCCGCTACGAGCGGCAGTACGGCCCCGGCGACTACCGGCCGGTGGTGGGCATCGCGTACTGGACCTTCCGGCTGATGATCGGCTTCGGCGCGCTGTCGGCGCTGCTGGCGCTGGCCGGGTTGTGGCTGACGCGGCGCGGACGGCTGCCGGAGTCGCGCTGGTTCTACCGGGTCGCGCTCGCCGGGATCGCGCTGCCGTTCGCGGCCAACACGATGGGGTGGATCTTCACCGAGGTGGGCCGCCAGCCGTGGACGGTCTTCGGGATCATGCGCACCGCCGCCGCCGTCTCGCCCGGCGTGGACGTGGCCGAGGTGGCCATCACGCTGGTCGGCTTCACCCTGGCCTACGCCATCCTCGCGGTGATCGAGATCAGGCTGCTGCTCAAGTTCATCAGGATCGGCCCGCACGAGCAGCCCGCGCCCGAGTCCGACCCCGACGCCGTCCCCGCCCCGAGCTACTGAGGAACACCATGGAACTCACCACCGTCTGGTTCCTGCTCATCGCCGTGCTGTGGACCGGCTACTTCGTCTTGGAAGGCTTCGACTTCGGCGTCGGCATGCTCATGCCGGTGCTGGGACGGAGCGCGGCCGACCGCAGGACCATGGTCGCCACCATCGGACCGGTGTGGGACGGCAACGAGGTGTGGGTGCTGGTGGCCGGCGGCGCCACCTTCGCCGCCTTCCCCGAGTGGTACGCCACCCTGTTCAGCGGCTTCTACCTGCCGCTGTTCCTCATCCTGCTGGCGCTGATCGTGCGCGGCGTGGCGCTGGAGTACCGCAACAAGTCCACCTCGACCAAGGGCTGGGACCGCGCGTTCTTCTGGGGCTCCCTCGGCCCGGCCGTGCTGTGGGGCGTGGCGCTGGCCAACGTCGTGCGCGGCGTGCCGCTGGACGCCGACCACGAGTACACCGGCACCCTCCTCACGCTGCTCAACCCCTACGCCCTGCTCGGCGGCATCGCCACGGCGGCGCTGTTCGCCCTTCACGGGGCCACGTTCCTGGCCCTGCGGACGACCGGAGAGCTGCGGCAGCGGGCCACGCGGGTGACCCGGCTGCTCGGCCCGGTGGCCGCCGTCCTGGCGGGGCTGTTCCTGATCCTCACCGTGGACAACCCGCTGACCTGGATCGCCGTGGTGGTCGCGGCGGGCGGCCTGGTGACCGCGGTCGGCGCGACCCTGCGCGGCCGGGACGGCTGGGCCTTCACCGGCACCGCGCTCGCCATCGTCGCCCTGGTGGTCACGCTGTTCGGCAACCTGTTCCCCGACGTGATGCCCGCGCTGGACCCGGCCAACAGCCTGACCGTGACCAATGCCGCCTCCAGCCCCTACACCCTGACGGTGATGACGTGGGTCGCGGCCGTCTTCACCCCTGTCGTGCTGGCCTACCAGGCCTGGACGTACTGGGTCTTCCGCCGGCGCCTGACCGGAGCCGTCACCTCCTGACGCGTCTGGAGCAGCCGGCGCCGGTCCATCAGCGCCGCCGCGAGAGCCTGGCCGCCTGGCCCGGCTGACGTCTGGGCCGCCCCCACCCGGGGCGGCCCTGCGCGTTGCCGGGGCCTGGCGTTCCGGCTGGAGAGGAGCGGGGTGCGGCGGAAGTCCCGGACCGAACGGGCCGAAGGTCCTTCCGCAGCGAGTCCTTCCGGCACTGCCCGGCGGAGCGCGCAGGCGGTGTGCTGGAAGCACCCCAAAACAAGGAGTGCAGCGATGACCGCCATCCACGCACAGCGCATCACCGCCCCCGCCCCCGCGACGCCGAAGAAACGCCCGGTGGACTACGTGTGGGCCGTCGCCCGCATCGCGCTCGGCTGGGTGTTCCTGTGGGCGTTCCTGGACAAGACCTTCGGCTTCGGGTTCGCCACCCCCGCCGCCAAGGCCTGGATCAACGGCGGCAGCCCCACCACCGGCTTCCTGAAGGGCACGGGCGAGAACGCGCTCGGCGGGCTCTTCGCCGGCCTCGCCGGACAGGCCTGGGTCGACTGGCTCTTCATGGCCGGCCTGCTCGGCATCGGCCTGGCGCTCGTCCTGGGGATCGGCACCCGTGTCGCGGCGGCCGCCGGCGGCCTGATGCTGATGCTGATGTGGGCCGCGCAACTGCCGCTGGCCACCAACCCCTTCATGGACGACCACATCGTCTACACCATCGTGCTGATCGGCCTGGCCATGGCCGGCGCCGGCAACACCCTCGGCCTCGGCACGTGGTGGGGCGGCCTGGACATCGTCCGCCGCAATCCCTACCTGAAGTAGCGACCGCCGCGCCGTCGGGCCCGCCCCCGGAACCGGGGGCGGGCCCGCGCCGTCTGCTCCCCCGCCCGCAGATCGACCACCCGGCGGCCGTGGTGGCAGACCGTTGACGTTCTCGGATCCCCTCGAATCCCCCGGCCGCCGTGCCGTGGACCAGGCAGGCCATGCTGCCCGGCGTGGCGGTCGTCAGCGTTGGATCATCCGCATCTGCTCCTCGCTGTGGTCCGCGCCGGCGGCCGGGGGCAGGCTGTCGAGCCTGGCGAGCTGTTCGGCGGTCAGCTCGATGCCGTCGGCGGCGATGTTCTCCTCCACGCGCGAGACCCGCTTGGTGCCGGGGATCGGGGCGATGTGCTCGCCCTTGGCCAGCAGCCAGGCCAGCGCGACCTGCGCCGGGGTGGCCCCGGCCGCGGTCGCGACGGCCCGCACCTCGTCGGCGAGAGCGAGGTTGCGCCGGAAGTTCTCGCCCATGAAGCGCGGACTGGTCCTGCGCCAGTCGCCCTCGTCGAACTCCTCGGGCGAGCGGATCGCGCCGGTGAGGAAGCCGTGCCCGAGCGGCGAGTAGGGCACGAAGCCGATGCCCAGCTCGCGCACCACCGGCAGCACCCGCTCCTCGACGTCACGGGTCCACAGCGAGTACTCCGACTGCACCGCGGTGACGGGGTGGACGGCGTGGGCGCGGCGGATGGTCTCCGGCCCGGCCTCCGACAGGCCGATGTGGCGGATCTTGCCTTGCCGGACGAATTCGGCAAGGACACCGACGGTGTCCTCGATCGGGGTGTCCGGGTCGACGCGGTGCTGGTAGTACAGGTCGATGTGGTCCGTGCCCAGGCGCTTGAGCGAGCCGTCGACGGCGGTGCGGATGCTCGCCGGGCTGCTGTCGAGGCGGCCGGGGCCGCGGCCGGTGTGCGAGATCATGCCGAACTTGGTCGCCACGGCGACCTGGTCGCGACGGCCTTTCAGGGCCTTGCCGACGAGGTCCTCGTTGACGTACGGGCCGTAGACCTCGGCGGTGTCGAGAAAGGTGACGCCCAGCTCCAGCGCGCGGTGGATGGTGCGGATCGACTCGGCGTCGTCGCTGCCGGCGCCGGTGTAGCCGAAGGACATGCCCATCGTGCCCAGGCCGATGCGGGAGACGTCCAGGTCTCTCAGCGTGGTGTGTTTCATGATCGCCTCTCGGGACGAGTTCGATCGTCGCGGCTCGCGACGTGGGGTCGACGCCGCCGCCGATGATGTCGGCGCCGTAGGGCGGCACTCGCGGCGGCCATCGTGCTCCTTCGGTCAGGGCTGGATGAGGACCTTCAGCACGCTGCGGTCGTTCATCGCGCGGTAGCCGTCGGGCACCTGCTCCAGGCCGATGGTCCGGTCGAACACCCGGCCCGGCTCGACCGCGCCGCTCAGCACGTCGGGCAGCAGGTCCTCGATGTAGGCGCGCACCGGGGCGGGGCCGCCGGTCAGCGTGATGTTGGGGCCGAACAGGCTGCCGAACCCGATCGGCGCGTCCTCGTACTGCGGCACGCCGACGCGGCTGATGACACCGCCGGGACGGACGATGCCGAATGCCGTCTCGTAGGCGTTCATGTAGCCGACCGCCTCCAGCACCGCGTGGACGCCCTGGCCGCCGGTCAGCTCGCGCACCTTCTCGACGCCTTCGGCGCCGCGCTCGGGCACGACGTCGGTGGCGCCGAAGTCGATGCCGAGCTTGGTGCGCTCGCCGTGGCGGCCCATCAGGATGATCCGCTCGGCGCCGAGCCGCCGGGCCGACAGCACCGCCATCAGCCCGACCGCGCCGTCCCCGATGACCGCCACCGTGGTGCGCGGGGTGACGTGGGCCCGCTTGGCGGCGTGGTAGCCGGTGCCGTACACATCCGCCAGCGTCAGCAGCGACGGCAGCAGCTCGCTGTCCTCGCCGACGGGCAGCTTGACCAGGGTGCCCTGCGCCTGCGGGACGCGGATCGCCTCGGCCTGGCCGCCACCGACGCCGCCGGAAGCCCAGAAGCCGCCGTTGAGGCAGGAGGTGTGCAGGCCCTCGCGGCAGAAGGCGCACGTGTTGTCGGAGTAGGCGAACGGCGCCACCACCAGATCACCACGCCTGAGCCCGGACACTTCGGCGCCGAGATCCTCGACCACGCCGAGGAACTCGTGCCCCATCGGGGTGCCCTGCTCGGAGGCCGGCAGGTTGTGGTACGGGTGCAGGTCGCTGCCGCAGACGCATGAGCGCACGATGCGCACGAGCGCGTCGGTGGGCTGCTGGATCGCCGGATCGGGCGCGGTCTCCACGCGCACGTCACCGGCACCGTACAGGAAGGTAGCTCGCATCGGGGTTTCCGTCTCTTGTCTTCGTCGTCGGGCCTGCCCGGGGCCGGTCGTCCGGCCGCCCCAGGCCAGGTCCGTTACAGGTGAATCCGTGCCGCCGCAGAGATCGAGCGGCGGTCGCGGGTGTCGTCCGCCTGCACGGGCGGCGCCACCTTCAGACCGGGCTGCGCACCGGGACGCATCGGCACCGATCGGACCGGCAGCCAGGGGAACTCGTGGCCGATCCGGCCGATGTGCAGCCGGCGCGGCTTCGGGCTTCCCTGGTCAGCTCCATCAAACAGGCCCGCTATGACATGCGGCAGGGCCTGCTGTTACAGGTAATGGCAGAACCCCCCAGCCAGGGGTGACGGGCCCACTGCGCGGTGCGGGGATGGTTTCGCGCAGCGGATCGCGCGCTCGGGGGATGTGGAGTCAGAATGCCGGTGGTGTGGTCAGCTCTGGTCCGGGGCCGCCGGCTGTGCCTCGGCGAGGTCCTGGGTGGCCGCCCAGCTGGCGAGCATCTTCAGGCCGTCGGCGGCGGGGCTGCCCGGGGCGGCGGTGTAGACGTTGAGGGTCAGGCCGGGCTCGGACGGCAGCTCCATCGATTCGAAGTTCAGGTCGAGCTGCCCGACCACCGGGTGGCGCAGCCGCTTCTGGCCGCTGCGGTGGAACCGCACGTCGTGGGAGGCCCAACGCTGCCGGAAGACCTCGCTCCGCGTCGACAGCTCACCGACGAGCTCGATCAGCGCCCGGTCGTACGGGTTGCGGCCCACCTCCAGCCGGAGCATGGCGGCGGCGTCGTTGGCGATCCGGTCCCAGTCGACGAAGAACTCCCGCGCGGCCGGATCGAGATAGACGAACCGGGCGGTGTTCGCCGGGCGGCGCGGGTCGGCCAGGACGGGGGCGTAGAGGGCGCGGGCCAGGCGGTTCGTGGCGACGATGTCGTGGCGGCCGTTGCGCACCCAGGCCGGGGCGTCGGTGATGGCATCCAGCACCTGCTGGATCACCGGCCGCACCGTGGCCGGGGGCGTACGGCGGCGGCGAGAGCCTGGGCCGGCGGTCCGGGCGAGGGAGAACAGATGCTCACGCTCGGCCTCGTCCAGCTGCAGGGCGCGGGCCAGAGCGTCCAGCACGCTGTCGGAGGCGCCGGAGAGGTTCCCGCGCTCCATGCGGACGTAGTAGTCGATGGAGACGCCCGCGAGCATCGCGACCTCCTCCCGCCGCAGCCCCTGGACGCGACGGTTGCCGCCGTAGGCGGGCAGCCCCGCCTGCTCCGGAGTGATGCGCGCCCGGCGTGAGCTGAGAAACTCGCGGACCTCGGCGCGGTGGTCGATCTGGCCCATAACCCCAGGGTAGGCAGGGTGACGACGGTGAAGGAGGTAAGGCCAGTACCCCGAACGAGCGGCACTCCCAGGGACACCGCCTCCTCCTTGCCCAGGCGAGCCGGCAGGTCGGCAACGGCGCGGAACTTGGGGTGCCGTTAGGGATCGACGCACCAGGGGCGAGGTGGCTGAGGACGCGGGTCAGCTGAGGATTGCACGGCCTCCGGAGAGCTGACAGTGGTCGCCCTGGTCCGTAAGCGGGTTTCGCGGAAGCTCCACGGCCGGACGCCAGGGGGCCACTCGCCTCAAGGTGAAGACCGTGTAGGTGCGGGGAGTGCCTCGCACGCGACAGCGATGTGGTCGTTGGTGGAGCGGAACGCCGCGGTCTCGTGGGTCTCGTGGCGGGCAGGCGCTGCAGGACCTGCTGTTCGATCGGGGGACACCTTTCTCCGTACGCGATACAATGTACGTCGTACGGTATTGGAGAGGTGAGTGATGGAAGCAGAGCGGGAGTTGCCCACGGTGGTCGCGCGGATGTGGGGGCGGGAACCGGCGTCGCGCCGCGGTCCCCGCCCCGGTCTGACGCTCGGCCGGATCGCCGACGCCGCGATCGTGATCGCGGACGCGGAAGGCCTGGCCGGCGTGCGGATGAGCAGCGTGGCCGCCCGGCTGGGCGTGTCCACGATGGCGCTGTACGGCTACGTCGAGAGCAAGGACGACCTGCTCGCCGCGATGGTGGACACGGCGGCCCCGGATCCGCCCGAGCCGGGCGACCTCTCCTGGCGCGCGTACCTGGCCGCGTGGACCCGCGCCCACCGTGACTTCCTGGCGAGCCACCCGTGGCTGCTGGGGGTCGCGCCGCTCACCCCGCCCGTCGGCCCGCGCGCCCTGCGCTGGCTGGACCGGTCGCTGACGGTGCTGACCGGTGCCGGGCTGGCGGCGGCGGAGGCCGTCAACATCACCACCACCCTGTCGGCCTACGCCGTCAGCGCCGCCACGCTCGCCGTCGCCATGAGCGGGACGGTCGACGAGGCGGGACCCGAGGGCCCGGCCGGCTACGCCGCGATGCTCTCCCAGCTGGTCGACGCCGACGGGTATCCGGGGCTGGCGGCGGCGCTGGAGTCCGGCGCGTTCGGCGCCGCGCCTGAGTGGGTCGAGGACGCCGACTTCGTCTTCGGCCTCACTCTGCTCCTCGACGGCGTCGAGGCGCTCATCACCCGGCGGAAGGAAGGCTGAACCATGATCGAGGTCAAGCGGGCCGCGGACCTGGGCGAGAGTTACCGCAAGGCGATCACGAGGATCTTCGTTGACGGCTTCGGTCCAGATCTGTCGTATTTCTCCAAGGATCCGGAGAAGCTCACCGACGCCCTGGCGCACATGCTGGTGCTCGACCTGTTCTACGTCGGGCTGGTCGACGGGGAGCCGGCGGGCATCGTCGCGTGCACCGACGGGCGGCAGCGGGCGGTCCGGCACGACCGGCGGGAGCTGCGCAGGCATTTAGGTTGGTTGAAGGGGACGATCGCCGACATCTCGTTCAAGCGGGAATTCGAGAAGGCCCTGCCGTACGCCAGGGAGGGGATGGCCTCGCTGGAGTTCGTCGCGACCGGCCTGAACTTCCGCGGCCAGGGCGTGGCGACGGCCGTCATCCGTCACCTGCTCACCCTGCCGCAGTACGACGAGTACGTGCTCGACCCCGTCGCCGACAACAACCGCCCGGCCCTGCGCCTGTACGAGAAGTTGGGCTTCGCCGAGTTCAGGCGGGTCAGGACGCATCACGCGATGATCACCGGGATCGGGGCCTACGTGGGCATGCGTCTGGCCACGAGCGGGCCGAGGTCCCCCGCGGTCTGAGCGAGCGCGCGGATCGGGTCGCTCTCCTCAGGTCTCATCGATCAGCGCGTGCTCGGCCGGTCGTCTGGCGAACCGGTCGGGCGATCGTCGGTGCCGGCCGTACCGGGCCTGCGTGGGCGGGCACGGAGGTGGACGCGTTCACCCACGCGGTCGGACAGGCTGTGAGGACATCGGCGGGCGCGGGGCCGGGAGCGAGGGGGGTGGGGGTGCGGTGGCTCCCCGGCGCCGGCGCGGCTCCCGCAGCCGTGGCCCCACCCGGTGCAGGACAGCGTCGATCGCGTCCGGTGACTCCTTCGCCAGTGCGCCAGGTTCGCGCGTTTTGCCATTTCGTCATGCTTCTTTGCCGTACTTGCCGAGCGTCCTGCAAGGTCGGCGCGGAGGTGATGCTCATGTCGAGAGCACGTGATGCGCAGGTGACCGTGCAGGATGAGACGGACGTCGTCGTCATCGGCGGTGGTGCCGCCGGGTTGGCAGGGGCGGTGGCGTTGAGCCGGCTCCGCCGCCGGGTGGTCGTGGTCGATGCGGGCCGGCCGCGCAACGCGCCCGCCGCGGGGGTGCACAACTATCTGTCACGTGACGGCATCCGCCCGGCCGAACTCCTCGCCGCAGGGCGGCGCGAGCTGGCCGGCTACGGCGGTCAGGTGCTGGAGGCCACGGTCGTGGCGGCCCGGCGGCCGGACGCGGGCGAAGGTTTCGCCGTCGAACTGGCCGACGGGCGCGTGCTGCGGGCCCGCCGCCTGCTGGTGGGGGTCCCAGTAGTCCTGACGAAACTTTCGTCGAATATGCCCTTGACCTGCGGTGATGAGGGGTCAATATCGGGGTCGGAGATCGTTTCCGCTACGTTCTATTCCGGTTTGCCCGGTCGGGAGCGTGGGATGGTTCGGTGTCGGAGAAGATGTTCTCCAAGGAGCAGTTAAAGCAGTTGCGGTCGTTCCCGGATATCGGCCGCGATGAGTTGATCACGTACTTCACGTTGACGCCTGCGGATGTGTCATTCGTGAATCCGGGGCGGGGACGAGGCCCGGTCGATCGGCTCGGGATCGCCGTTCAACTCTCGACGTTGCCCTGGCTCGGGTTCGTGCCCGACGACGTGGCGTCGGCTCCGCCGGTGGCGGTGGCCCGGTTGGCCAAAGCGCTGGGTCTGGCTCCGGGGGCGTTGCGGGGCTACGGGCGGCGGGCCCATACCCGGTCCGACCACCTGGGCCAGGTCGCCAAGTACCTGGGCTGGAAGAACGCCTCCGCCGGCAGCCAGGAGATGAAAGAACTGGAACAGTTCCTCACCGACCGGGCCATGGAGCACGATTCGCCGACGTTGTTGTTCAACCTGGCGCGCGAGTATCTGATGTCGGCGAAGGTGATCCGGCCCGGGGCGATCACGTTGGCGAAGATGGTCGGCGCGGCCCGGGCGGCCGCCGGTGAGCTGACCTCGCACAAGGTGGCGCACCTGCTCACCACACAGGTCCGCTCGGACCTGGATCTGCTACTGAAGGTCGATGCCGGACTGGGGTGCACCCGGTTGGAATGGCTGACCAAACCCGCGACCGAGGCCTCGTCTACGGCGGTGAAGACCTCGATCGACAAGCTGGCGTGGCTGCGCGCCATGGACGCGCACCAGTTGGACGTGTCGGCGCTGCCGAACGAGCGGCGCCGGTTCCTGGCCCAGGTGGCGCGCCGGTCCCCCAATCAGGGGTTGGAGCGGCGCCGCGAGCGGCCGGTATCCGATCTTGCTGGCGTTCGTCGCCCAGGCCGCGATCGACCAGCTCGATGAGGTGGTGGCGCTGTTCGATCAGGCTGTTTCGGCGCGGGAGTCCCGGGCGAAGATCAAGACCGATGGGGCGTTGGTAGAGCGAGCCAAGACCGGCGAGGCCCGGCAGTTGCTACTACAGGTGATCTTGCCGGTGCTGGCCGACTCCGGGGTTCCGGACGTGCGGGTGGGCGGGTTGCTGCGGGAGCGGAGCGGCATGAGGAAGTTGCGGGAGGTGACCACGGGCGGGTGGAAGGCGCTGCCGAAGGATCACGGCCGCCTGTCGGAGATGGCCTCCTCCCACTCCTACCTGCGGCAGTTCACTCCGCTGGTGCTGGCGGCAATCGATTTTCATGGCGGGTCGGGCACGACCGAGCTGATGCGAGCCGTGGCGATCTTGACGGAGTTGAACCGGACCGGCGGCCGTAAGGTCCCCGATGGCGCGCCGACGGTCTTCGTGCCCACCCGGTACGCCGGCTACCTGGAGAAGACCCGCAAGGGAGGCGATGACACCGCCTTCGCCACTATTGGGAGCTGTGTGCTGCTGGGTCTACGTGATGGGTTGCGCAGCGGGGACGTGTTCGTGCCGGGCTCGCGCCGCTACGCCGACCCGGCCACCTACCTGTACACGCCCGAGCAGTGGGCGCCGCGCCGGGCCGAGTTCTGCCGCCTGGTGCGTAAACCGGCGAAGGCGGCGGACGCGCTGGAGCAGGGCAAGCAGGAGCTGCACACCGCCCTGGCAGAGCTGGAGACCACGCTGTCGGGCGCCTTGCCCGACGACAGCGGCACGGTCCGCCTGGAGACGACGATCACCTGGTGATTCCGCCGTTGTCGGCCGAGGACATCCCGGCCGAGGCCAAGGAGCTGAAAGACGAGCTGGCGGGCATGTTGCCGTTCGCGCCGATCGCCTCACTGCTCATCGAACTCGACGCGCGGACGAAGTTCCTGGACTGCTTCACCCACGCAGGGGGCAAGAAGCTGGCCAGCTCCCCGAGCTCAAGCGCAACATCCTCGCGGTGCTCATCAGCCAGGCCACAAACTTGGGGTTGGCCAAGATGAGCGAGGCTAGCGGCATCTCCTACGACACCCTGGCCTGGACGATGGAGTGGTACGTGCGCGAGGAGACGCTGCGCGAGGCCAACACCTGCGTCGTGGACCATCACTACGGGCTGGCCCTGGCCAAGGTGTTCGGCGGCGGCACCATGTCCTCCTCCGACGGGCAGCGCTTTCCGGTGCGCGGCAAGAGCTTGACCGGGCGGACCATGACCATCCACGGCGGGCAGGTGTTGTCCACCTACAGCACGAAAATCATCGTGCCGACGGCGCGGGAAGGCCATTTCGCGCTGGATGAGTTCCTCGGCAACGCCACCGATCTGCCGATCGTCGAACACGTGACCGATACGCACGGTGCCACGCTCATCAACTTCGCCCTCTTCGATTTGGTGGGCAAGGCATTGACGCCGCGGATGCGGGATCTGACCAGGGTCACCTTGGTGCGGGACAACGCCCCGACCGAGATCGGCAAGCTCTACCCGCACGCGGGGCCGCTGCTGGGCGCCCGGTGGAACGAGGCTCTGGTGGCCGAGTGCTGGCCGGATCTACTGCGGATGGCCGGGTCGCTGAAGTTCGGGCAGGCCACCGCGTCGTTGATCGTCGGCAAGTGGTCGGCGGCCTCCCGGCGGAACACCCTGGTCGCCGCGCTCAAGGAGTGGGGGATGCTGCGCCGTACCGTGCACACCGCGAAGTATTTGTCGGATCCGGCGTACCGGCGGAAGATCACCCGCCAGCTCAACAAGGGCGAGTCTCTGCATGCCCGCGCCGTGACCTGCACTACGCCCAGCAGGGCATGGTCACCAAGGCGCACCTGTCGCAGCAGACCGAGCAGGCGTGGTGTTTGACCGTGTTGACCAACTGTGTGGCGACCTGGACCACGGAATATTATTCTAAGGCGGTCCTCGACCTGCGCGCCCAGGGCCGCGACGTCCCCGACGAGGTGCTTGCTCATATTTCGCCCGGGCACAGCGACAACATCAATTTTTTCGGGGCGATCCACGTCGATGTGGAGGCGGAGCTGGCCAAGCTGAGTGATGGCTGGCGGCCGTTGCGCCCCGCCCAGCTGCGGGAGCTGGGTCTGTGAACACCTGGGCCGACCCGAGTTAGGCGTTGTCACCGTTTCGGGGGAACGGCGCGGGTCTGGACCCACAGCGAGTCACTGCAAGAGGATGGGCCGCTCGGGCACGCCTACGCTCAACAGTTCAGTTATGAGAGCATCGAGGCCGATCGGATAGATGGTCTCGCTCGTCGAGCGTAGATCATCGAGGCTCCACCAGCGGTGGGCCTGGATGGTGTCGGGCTGGGTGGCGCGGTCGGGGTCGAGATCGTCGGCGGTGATCTGCGCGAGGTAGTACCGCTCGACCTGGAGAACCTGCTTGCCGCCGACCTGATGTTCCTTGCTGCGCTCGGCGATCAGGGCGCCCAGTTGGACGTCGCCCTCCTTGATGCCGAGCTCTTCGCGCAGCTCGCGGTGCAGTGCGGTGGTGTGGTCCTCGCCGTTGTCGAGCGAGCCGCCCGGGGTGGCCCAGAAGTCGCCGTTCTCCGCGTAGCGCAGCAGTAGCACCCGCTGGTCGTCGTCCAGGGCGATGACGCGGGCGGCTGCGCGCAGCGGCGGGGTGCTCATGTTGCTCATTGTGGCAGTTCAGCCCCGCTCGATCAGGTAGTCCCCGATGCAGGCGGCATCCAGGTCGCACGCCTGGAAGGTGGCCAGGGCGTGGGCAGGGGTTTCCACGATGGGCTCGCGGTCGTTGAAGCTGGTGTTGAGCACGAGGGGTATGCCGGTGATCTGGTGAAAGTGTTCGATCACCGCGGCGAAGGCCGGGGAGTGGTCGGGCTCGACGCTCTGGACGCGGGCGGTCCCGTCGGTGTGTACGACGCCCGCGATCTTGCCTGCGGGTTCCGGGCGGACCGGCGGGGCCAGGAGCATGAACGGGGAGGGCACGTCGAGGTCGAACCAGTCGTGGGCGTGGGCGGCCAGGACGGCGGGGGCGAAGGGCCGGAAGGGTTCGCGGTGCTTGATGCGGTCGTTGAGCGCCTGTGAGCCGGCGGTGGTGCGCGGGTCGGCCAGGATGCTGCGGTGGCCGAGGGCGCGGGGGCCGAGTTCGCTGCCGCCGGTGAACCAGCCGACGATCTTTCCTTCGGCGATCATCTGGGCGGCGGCCCGGGCGATGTCGCTCTCGCGGCGCCACCGGTAGGGGGTGCGGCGGCGCTCGACGAGGCCGGACCGTGGGTCGCGTAGCAGGGCTTGTTCGATTTCGCTGCCGGTGTAGGGGCGTCCGAAGGAGTCTATGGCCAAGGGTCGGCGCGGCAGCTCGCCGATCAGCCGGTGCCAGCCGTACAGGGCGCAGCCGAGGGCTTGGCCGCGGTCGGAGGCGGCGGGCGGGGCGAAGTATCCGGTGACGGCCGGGAGGCGGCGGAGTTTGTCGGCGGCGACGCAGTTGAGGGCGACGCCGCCGGCGAAACACAGATTGCCCTGTCCGGTGGCGGCGATGGTCTGTTCGGCCAGCGCGCACAGGGCTTGTTCGGTCTGGGCTTGGAGGTAGGCGGCGGCGTTGATGCCGCGCGTGTCGCTGCCGAGGCTGTCTGGGGGGCCGAAGTTCCAGCCGGTGCGTGCGGCGAGTTCGGCCACGCCGGCGGCGTGGGTGCGTGTCAGGCGGCCGTGGACGGCCGCGTCGGTGACGTCGAACAGCGGGGCGGGGTAGGCGTGGGGGTTGCCGTAGGCGGCCAGCGCCATGACCTTGCCGGCTTCCTGCTCGTGCCAGCCCAGCCAGTTGGTGAAGGCTTCGTAGGTGGCGCCGATGCCGCCGGCGCGGGGACGGCCGGGCGGGTTGGAGCCCAGGCGGGTGATCTGTGTGGGGGTGGCCGCGTAGAAGGTCTCGGTGTCGTGGTTGTTGCCGCCTCCGTCGACCACCAGGACGGTGGCCTGTTCGAAGGGGCTGAGGCAGTAGGCGGTGTAGGCGTGGGCCAGGTGGTGGTCGACGGCGCGGATGCGGGCCGCCTCGACGCCCAGGCAGGACAGCCCCGTCTCGGCGGGCGTGGGCGGGTGGTGTCCGATGCCGGAGACCACGACCAGGCCGACGTCGTCGAGTCGGCGTCCGGCGGCCCGCAGGCAGTACAGCAGGGCGGCTTGCCAGCCGGGGCTGTAGCGGGTGCGGTTGAGGCGTTCCTCGCTGATCGCGATCATCGTGTTTTCGGTGATCAGGGCGGCGCCGCCGTCATGGCCGAGGTTGATGCCGACGACGCACGGGGTGCGGCCGCTCATCACGCTGCCCGCATGGGGTCATCTGCCAGCAAATCCCACAGCCTGGTCCGGCCGGAGGGGCCGCGGTGCAGGGCGCCGAGCTGGCACAGCTGGACGGTTGCGCCCCGGTGGTCGAGAGGTTCGGTGAAGGGATGCCCGAGCGCCTCCAGCCCGCCGAGCGCTTCGTAGGTGTCGGCGAAGTGCGCCGCCAGTTCGGGAGAGATGGCAGGCGCGGTGCTGGTGAGCAGCCGCTGGGCGCTGCCGGGCAGGCCGGCTTCGGACAGCAGCCCGGCGACCGCCGTCAGGACGGTATCCGGTGACGCGCCGTCGGTATCGATGATCAGCGGAGGGGAGGGGCACAGGGCGGGGGCGACGTCGGTGTAGAAGGTGCGCAGCCGCTGCAGGAGCCCTTCGTCGAACCACTGCTGCCAGCGGGGGCGTTCGGCGACGTTGCCGCGCCGGTTCAGGCTCTGCTCGGGGCTGACCAGCAAGATCGCGGTCAGGACGTGCTGGGGCAGGGCGGGGGCGATGCGCCGGGTGTAGAAGTCGACGGCGGTGCGGTAGGGCAGCGAGTCCTCCGCCCGGGTGGCCCAGCAGTAGGCCAGAGCGCCGAGGTGGTTGCGGTCGGAGATGAGCAGGTGGGTGTCCGGGTCGGCGGACAGGGTCTTCATCGCGCGGGCTTTGTCCAGTTCGTGCCGCAGGAACCACAGCGAGTGCCCGGCGGATGAGGGGTGTACGGGGCCGCGCAGTCCGGCCGCCAGGCGGGGGTTGGGTTCGGTGAACCACAGGCATGCGTCGCCCAAGGCGGGCAGCATCCGGGCGAGCAGGGATGTTTTGCCCGCCCCGGGCGGCCCGTCCAGGACGAGTATGGGGGCGTCAGCTCCGGGCATGGTCGGTGTCCTTCGTCTTGGTGCGGGTGGGGCAGGGTGTGGTCATGGTGGCCAGGCCGAGCGCGAGGTTTTCCACGCGGACGGCGAGGTCCGCGCTGGTCGGCAGGTCGGCCGAGTGCTGGCCGGAGAGCCGTCCGTCGATGGCCTTCCACATGGCGGCGAACGGATCGCCGAAGCCGGTGTGTTCACCGTCGGCGCTGGTGGTGACGCGGGTGGTGGCCGCCGTCTCGTAGGGGCGGGCGAAGTCCACGGTGGCGGCCTCGATGGCGTCGGCTAGGTGGATCTGTTCGCGGAAGACGCCTGCGGGGGTGGCGCCGATGATCAGCGTGAACAGTTGCCCGGCCGGGCCGCGCAGGGTGGCGTGCAGGGACTGCCCGGCAGGGTCCACGACGCAGGCGGCCGGCTGGACGCCAGCGGCGGCCAGGGTCAGGGCGGTCAGCAGGTGGTAGCCCTGCCACAGAAGGATCTGCAGCGCCGTCACCTGGTGACCTTCCAAGCCCGGCGGCACGTTCTGCGGCGGGTCGTCGGCGAAGGTGTAGGGGGCGAACCCGTCCGGCAGGATGCGCCGGCGGGCGGCCTCGTCGAGCCCGTCGGCCTTGACCAGCCACCCTTGCGACGGTTCGGGGACCGCAGCCAGAGCGGCGTGCAGGGCCGGGTCGTGGGCGCGCATCGCCCCGACTTCGAGCAGCAGCCCGGCTGTGCGCGCCTGCTCGACCAGGGCCCGGCTGCGGGCGGCGTCCAAGCCCACGGGCTTTTCCGTGAAGACATGGAGCCCGGCCGTCAGAGCCATGCTGATGAGGTCTTCGTGCACGCCGGTGAGGACCACCAGCATGTCGGCCCCCGCCAGTAGTTCGGGGACGCTCGCGGCCAGACGGGGCACGGCGAAGCGCTCGGCGGCGGCGCGGGCGCGAGCCGGATCGCGGTCGGTGAGGGCGACGACCTCGAACGCCGGGGTGGTGGTCAGGTGCGGAAGGTGCAGGCCGAATGCGGCGGCGCCGCAACCGGCGACGGCCAGCCGCCATGGCCGGTGCGTGCGGGTCATCGGGGCACCTGCGCGCTGCGCCAGCAGCCGGTGGCCGCCTGGTGGGAGCGGCGGGCGATCTCCTGCTCGGGCAGGGCCCGCAGGTCGGGGTTGAACAGCTCCACCGAGACCGCCCCGCTGTAGCCGACGCCGGCCAGGGCGCGGGCGAAGACTGGCCACGGCAGCGCCCCCTCGCCGGGGAACAGCCGTGCGGCGTCGCTCCACTCGGGCCCGCCCGCGGGGGTGTCGGCGATCTGCACGTGCCCGACCGCGCCGGTACCGAGCGCCGTGATGTGGCCGGGCTCGGCCCCGGCCGCCGCCCAGTGGAAGGAGTCGACCAGCGCCACCGCATTGCCGCGCCCGCCCTGAGCCAGGAGATCAGCCAGTTGCGGCAGCGTGTCGGCCACCGGGTGCGGGCCGTCCAGCTCGGGCGGCAGCCCGGCCTGGACGCTGACCGCTTCGACGGCCAGCCGCACCCCGTGCTCGGCGGCCGCGTCGGCGAGCACGCCGATACGGCAGGCGGCAACCTGCAGCGCCTCGGCCTGGGGAAGGTCTGAGCGCGGGTTCAGCACGGTGGTGGCGATCGGGCAGCCCAGTGCGGCGAACGCCGCGAGGCGTTCACCAAGCCCGGTCAGGCACGTCTGGTAGGCGTCCGGGCCGGTCAGGAGCGGGGCGGGCAGTACCGGCCCGGCGGGCAGGATGCCGCTCGCGGCCGCGACGTTCAACCGGTGTTCGGCCAGCAGGTCGCGCACCCGGTCCAGGCCGTGGGCCTGAGCCTGCTGGATCGACAGCTCGACCGCGCTGAATCCGGCGGCCGCCGCCAGGGCGAGAAACTGCGGGAGAGCCACGCCCGACAGCGTGGCCGGATTGAGGCAGGCAACGAACGGGACTGCCCCGCTTGCGGCGGCCCCGGCGGCGGTCTCGCCGGGGGGTGGGGGTGCGGCGCTCACGCGGTGGCCAGCTTCCCGGCCAGCAGCTCCGAGCGCAGATCATCCAGCCCAGCCATCACCTCGCCGATCACGCGGCGTGCCACCGACTCGGCGATGGGGTCCGGGCCGCAGGCCTGGACGACGGCCTGCCACGGGTCGTGCAGGTCACGCCCGGACTGCGACACCAGCGCGACCGCGCAGGCCAGCCCGCTCTCCTCATACAGACGGCGGGCGGCCTCGGCGGCGGCCAGGTTGTAGAGCTTGCCGACGTGGTAGACCGGGTTCTTGCCCGACACGCCTTCGGCCGACCACGGCCGCAGCATGCTGATCAGCCCGTTGGCACGGTTACCCCGGCCGACCACGCCCTCGTCGCCGGACTCCAGGGAGGAGCCGGTCGCCGTCAGGTACAACTCGGGCCGGGCGTCCTGGTCACGGGTGTTGACCGCGACCTGCACCCGGTGGTCCGGGGCGAGCTGAGCGGCCAGGTCGCCGATCAACTCCCGCATCTGCGCGCGCCGGCCAATGTAGGTGTCCAGGTCCGGGGTGTGGCGGGCGATCTGCGGCACGCAGACGGTCACCCGGATATCGCGGTCGTGGCGGATGACCATGAGTTTGATGTCGGTGCCGTAGTGCGGGTGCGCGGCCTTGAACGTCTCGCTGCACAGGTGGGTCTCGATCGCGGCGGCGAGCTGCTCGGCCATCCCGTGCGGCGCGTAGCCGACGCCGGCGGAGGTGTCGTTGGCGAACAGCCGATGCCGCTCGGCCAGATCCTCCAGGCTGCGCGGGGCGAACCAGCGCTGCCGCGACGCCTGCTGCTCCTGACCTCGCCCATCATGGACCGCGCCGGGGCTGGAAGCCTGCGTCAGCTGGGTGCGGACCTCCACCCACCTCCTGGTGTCCAGCAGCGGCAGGGCCTGCCCCAGATAGTCCTTGACCGCCGTGGTGACGATGTCGGTGACCGGGATGACCTGATCGCCGAGTGCCGCGGTGATCCGCCCGTTGACCAGGACCTGGACCGGCGCGGTCAGCTCCCCGAAGCCGAACCGCACCTCGGCGGCCCCGCCCAGCAGCGCGGTCTTGTCGGTGTTGTGGTGCAGGATCGCGCCGAAGGTATCCAGGCAGTAGCGGCTGTAGGCGCGGGAGATGGCCTCGGCCACACCGTCGGCGAGCGTGTCGGGATGCCCGGAGCCTTTGCGCTCGACCAGCTCCACGCCGGTCGTGGCGGTGACGGCGGCCAGGCCGCTGGTGGTGATGATTTCCATCAGGTGCTCTCCTTGGTCGGCGGTTCGGTATAGACAGCAGCAGAGACGGCGGGGCGGCGGCCGAGCAGCCGCAGCCGCCACCGTTCGGCGTGGTAGGTGGTGATGCGGGCCAGGTCGCGGGCCGACTCCACGGCGCGGGAGCGGTCCAGGAACGCCCACCCCTGGATCAGTCCGCCGGTCGCCTCGCCGACAGCGGCCCGGTCGGCTTGGATCGCGGCGGGCTCCACCCGCACACTCAGGTGCATCCGGGCCACGCAGATGCCGTGTCCCGCGCCCTGACGGACGAAGTACCGCAGCGTGGTCTCGGTCCGGTAGATCGGGTGGCGGACCACGGCCTTCGGCTCGATCAGCGTCAGGTGACCGAGCTGGCGGGCCCGGTCGATGAATTCCAGGTCCTCGCAGTCGCCCATCCACCGTCCCCGACGGCCCAAGTCGGTGCGGAACAGCCCGATCTCCAGCGCGATCTGGCGCTCGAACAGCAGGTTGCAGCCGGTCACCCAGTACGGCCACACCGCCGGCTCGCGCCCCTTGGGCCAGTCCACCGCGCCGTGGCACTCGCGCAGCGCCTTGGTCAGCACCACCGCCTCGCCCTGCGGGTACTCCACGAGGGTGCGGCCGCCAACGGCGAAGACTCCCTCCTCCTGGGCGGCGGCGACCAGCGTCTGCAGCCACGCGGCCTCCGGGGTGATGTCCGGATCGGTGATGGCCACGTAGCGTCCCCGGGCCGCGCAGATCCCGCGGTTACGGCCCGCGCTCAGCCCCGGTTTCGCCTCCTGCAGCACGCGCAGATGGAAGGGCCATGTGCGCTGCCGCAAGGCGTTGGTGATCGGGCGGAACGGCCCCGGAGGATCGTTGTCCACCACCACCACCTCCAGCAGATCGGCCGGCAGGCTCTGCAGGGCGAGCGCGTCCAGCAGGTTCCTCACCGCCGCGGCGTTGCCTCGGGCACTGACCACGACCGACACCAGCGGCGCGTCGGGTTCTACCATCGGTTCCCGCCCTCCTTCACCCCGTCGCGAACGGACACCGCCCATTCACCGCCGCCGACGCCGCGTCCGGAAGCCGAAACGTGTTGCCGAGGTGTTGCCGACCTCCTGAAGGGCCCCTGGCCTTTCGACAGGAGCTATCTACTGTGAAAGTTCAGGAGGCCGCGCAGAGGAGAGCCGATGCACGACCAGCCCTTCCGCCACCCGCTGACCGCGCTGCGCGCCGCGCTCGGGTTGCCTGCCGACAAGTACCTGGACCACCTGGATGACGCGCATTTCGCCCTCGGCTACGGGCGCATGGCCAAGCGGCGCGAGAAGGTCTCCCGCTGGGAGACGGGCGTGCACAAACCCGACGAGCACGCCCAGCACGCTATGGCCCGCCTGCACGGCATCCCGCGCGAGGTCGTCGCAGAACTCGGCTGGCCGGACTTCCTGCTGCGCGCCTTTCCCGATGACCGCCCGGTCCGCTACGGTCCCTGGACCACAGCAGGTACCGTGGCATCAATAGAGGCTGCCGCGCGGGGAGGCTCCATGGACCGACGGGGATTCCTCATCTCCAGCGGCGCGGCGCTGGGCGCCATCGCCCTCCAGTGGAGCGACACCCTCACCGACCTACCCCTGCCTCCATCTCAGGGCCGCCGGCTGACCGCCGCCATGCTCGCCCGCCTCGAACAGCGCCTGGATGACCTGCGCCACCTCGATGACGTGCTGGGCAGCACCGAGTTGCGCCCCTCGGCAGTGGCCGAGTACAACCTGCTCAGCACCCTCGCCCAGCAGGCCGTCTACGACGGCGCCGTGGCCAGACGCCTGTTCTCTGCTCTGGCTGAGGCGTCCCGGATGTGCGGCTGGCTGTACTTCGACTCCGGGCTGCATGCCGCCGCCCAACGCTTCTACATCACCTCGCTGCGCGCATCAGCCACCGCGGGAGACCCCGAAGTCGGCGCCAACACGCTCAATTTCATGGCGATCCAGACTTACTCCGTGGGCAATCCCCAGGATGCGGTCAACCTCATCCGGGCCGCCCAGGTGCAAGTTTCCGGACACACTACGGCCCGGGTCCGTGCCAGGCTGCACGCCCGCGCAGCCCGTGCCCTGTCCAAGACAGGAGACCTCAAAGGCTGCGCACGCGAACTCGACGCAGCCCGCGACGCCTACACCGCCGGACCACACGACGATGATCCGCCGTGGGCCTACTCACTCACCGCCGGGGAGATCGAAATGCTGGCGGGCTCGGCCGCCCTCGACCTCAAAGACCCTGGCCGCGCTCTGGAGCACTTCGCCGCCGCTCAACAAGCCGAGTACGCCGCCGCCGGACACGTACGCGACAGCGTGCTCTACCTGGCCCGCTCAGCCCACGCCCATCTCGAACTCGGAGACCTGGACGCGACCTGCGCGACCGCCACGCAAGCACTCACCCAGAACAAGAGCGTCGGCTCCTCTCGCCCTTCCGACGCACTCAGCGACCTCCGTGACCAACTGGCCTCCCATCGCGACGTCCCGGTCGTCCGCGAGTTCCTCAGCCTGAGCACGTAGCCCGCCGCGGCGTCGGCCGCGTTCCGAAGGATCGGCCGTCCTCATAAACGCGACAAGATCTTCTCCGAAAAGATCAGCACCCGCATCCGAGTCCGCCCCCAGTTCGAGGCCGCCCTCCCCCTGGCCCGCGAGATCAAGGCCCACGCCCCGCACTGCCGCGTGCTGTTCACCGTCTGTGAGATGAAGCGACTGGGCCGAGACGCCGCCGAGCTCACCGCCCTGGCCGACCACCTGACCGCCCACGGCCTGATCCTGGAAATGCTGGCCGGCCCGCTGCCGGGCATCTACGACCCCAGCGGTCCCGGCCGCATGCTCTTCGGCTTCTTCGCCGCCATGGCCGAGACCGAGCGCGAAGCCATCCGCGAAGCAACCCTGGAAGGACTCGACGCCGCCGCCCGCAAGGGCAAGCACGGCGGCCGGCCAACCGTCATCACCGACGACATGCTGCACACCGTGCTCCGCCGCCGGGCCGGCGGCGAGTCCGTCGAACAGATCCGCCCCGACCTGATCATCCCCACAGGCAAGCGCAAGGGGCAGAACCCGGGCCTGGCCAGCATCTACCGGGCGCTCGCTGAGCACGAGAAGGCCCAGGCGTACCCCGAAGCCGTCGCCCAGGCTCGCGCCGACTTCGCCGACCTCCACACCGTCGGGTGACCTCGCGACCTCACGACGGCAGCAACTCCGGCGTGCCCTCGCTCATGAGCCTCACCGCAGGCGATCTCCTACCCAGCTACAGAGTCGCCGCATCATCGCAGTTCAAGGGCATATCCGACGAAAGTTTCTTCAGGACTACTGGGACCCCTGGTGGCCACCGGGCTGGCCGACGTGCTGCCTGCCGTACCGGGCCTGGCCGAGCGGTGGGGCCGCGACGTCGTGCACTGTCCCTACTGCCACGGATGGGAGTCCCGCGACCGGCCGCTCGTGGTTCTCGGGACGAGCCTGCTGTCGGCGCACACGGCACAGCTGTGGCGCCGGCTCACCGACGACGTCACGTTTGTGCTGGATCCCGGCGTGCGGCTCGGCCCCGAGCAGGACGAGCAACTCGCCGCGCGGGGCATCGGCGTCGTCCGCGGCCCCGTCACCGCGCTCCGTACCGAGGAGGACCGGCTCACCGGGGTACGGCTGGCCGACGGCCGCCTCATCCCCTGCCAGGCGCTGGCCGTCACCACCACGCTCGCCGCACGGGCGGACTTCCTGGCCGGTCTCGGGCTCGAACCGGTCGACTGGATGATGGGCGGACATGTCGTCGGCGCCCGCATCGAGGCCGACGAGAGCGGCGCCACGGCCGTGCCCGGCGTGTACGTCGCGGGCAACGTCACCGACCTGCTCGGGCAGGTCGCCGGTGCCGTCGCTGCCGGGGTGACGACGGCGGCGGCGCTCAACGCCGCCCCCATCGCCAAGGAGATCGAACACGCGGTCGTCGAGCACCGATGGGCCGGAGAGACCTCCTCGGCCCGGATCGAGGCCGAGGTGCCGTTCTCGGCCCGGATCGCGGCCGAGGAAGGCGCGCGGGTCACGAGCGATCGGAGACACGGACGGTGAAGGACACCGACCCGCCCGGCGCCGACCGGCTGCGCCAGGCGGTCGGCGCGGTCGCCCCCCGGAGGGCTCCTGCTGATCGTCGACCACACCGCCCATGTCACCACCGGACCACGGGCCGCAGCGTGCGGCGTGCAGACGGGGACCAGGGAACCGCGGCAACGGAGATCGTCGTGATCGATCCGCCCTGGAGAGGCCCGGGCTCCTCCGCGGGAAGGTTCCGATCAGGTCAGGGAGGGGACACCGGCGCTCAGGCCGGTGGTCCGCGCCGGAAGGAAGGCCAGGCACAGCGCCCATCCGCTCCAGGCGACATAGCCCGCGAAGTTGGCCAGGTCGGCGCCGGGAAGACCCAGCGGCACGAACACCCCCGCCGCGATGGCCAGGGCCGAGCCCATGCCCAGGACACCGAACCAGCGCGGCGACCCCGGCAGCGCGACCAGCAGGAGGACGGTCCACGCTGCCGTGAACAGGTAGCCGAGAGTCTCGCCGATCCCGGTGCCGAGGTAGCCGTGGAGCGCGGAGAAAACGGTCTCCGCCACCTGTGGCTGCTCCGCATGGGCCAGCCCTGGTACGGCGAACGGCCAGCGGAGCAGGCCGAGTACCTGGACCAGCCCGGCCAGCACGCCCGCGTGCACCGACAGGGTGGCGGCCGCGCTGGGCGGCAGCCTCCTGCCGAGCAGGACCGCCGCGGGGATGAGCGCGCCCGCCCCCAGCGCCAGCAGCAGGAACCAGGCGGAGATCGTCGCCTGGTCGGCGGCGAACCTGGCGAGGATCTCCGCCGGCGGTTCGGCCAGGACGTCCGGATAGCCGAACGCGACTCCCAGACCGACGAAGGCGGTGTTGGCCGCGAGCACACCCGCGGTGAGGAACCATCTCATGGCGCCACTCCTAACTCTGAACGATGTTCAGTATTAAACACCGTTTAGAGTTAGCTTGTGAAGAGAGGACCGCAACGTTCGGCGAACCCCGAGGCTCTGCTGGACGCCGCCCTGGAGTTGATCGACGCCGGCCGGCTGACGATGCGGGCGCTGGCCGCCCAGGTGAACCTGACACCCGGCGCGCTCTACACCTACTTCCCCGACCGTGCGGCGATCGTGACGGCGCTGACCGACCGGCTGCTCGGCGCCGCCGACCTCGGCCTGCTGGAGGACACGACCAGGACGAGGGACGAGCGAATCGTCACGTTCGCGCTGAACCTGCGCGAGGTGCTGATGCGCCATCCCAGGGCGGTGCCCTCGATCCTCGGCGCCGCGTTCACCGGCCCCGTCGCGCTGCGGGTCGGCGAAAGCCTGCTCGGGGCACTGCCGGATCCGCGCGCCGCCTACACCGTCATGGTCTACGTGCTGGGCGCGATCGCGCTGGAAGCCGCCGAGATCGAGGAAGCGGGCCCCGACGCCGTCGCACCGGAGGCCCATCGGATCGCCGCCCGCAGGTCCGCCTTCGTCGTCGACCCCGAGGCCTTCCCGCATACACACGCGGCGGCGGACGTCATCGCCGCGTACGTCTCCACCGAACAGTTCCGCTGGGGCCTCGAGCGGGTCCTGTCCGCGCTCTAGGCATCCCCGCCCTGGGGGTGGCCAGGCCGTGAAGGACGCACGATCCAGCCGGGCCTTCAGGTGGCGAACCGCCAGGGGCGCCGGCGCCCGGCGCCGGCTCAGTTCGTCGGTGGGCTCTCGTCGTCATGGCCGCGCATCCGGTCCGCCGCCCGGCTCACCCCCAGGATGAGCCGTTCCACCGCCTTGTCGATCCGGTAGTACAGCCGTGGCGGGACGTGCGGGAGCAGCCGGGAGTGGCGCTGGCTGAGCAGCGTGAACATCTGCGCGGGCGGAAGGCCGACATAGCGCGGAAGGTTCTCGTACCACTGGGCGCTGTAGCGGGCCGATCTCTGGGTGGGCCGGATCGCGGACTTGCGTACCCGCTCGTAGCGGGCGAGGGCTGTCTCGAGATCCGGCTTCTCGTGCAGCGCGGCGGTCAGGATCGCGGCGTCCCCGAGCGCGAGGGCGGTGCCCGCGCCGATGGAGAAGTGCGTGGTGTGCGCGGCGTCGCCCACCAGCACGAGGTTGCCGCGGGACCACGTCCGGTTGGTCAGGGTGCGGAAGTTCAGCCAGCGCGCGCTGCCGCCGGAGTGCGCCCGGCCGATCAGCGGGTGGCCGTCCAGGACGTCGGCGAAGAGCTTCTCCAGCATGGTCAGGCAGTCGGCCTCGCTCGCCTCGTCGAACCCGAGCCCCTTCCACGTCTCGGGTGAGCACTCGATGACACAGGTGCTGTTGGCCTTGCCGTACCCGTAGCCGTAGCACCAGATCCAGCCATGCGCGGTCTCGGTGAAGGCGAAGGTGAAAGGGCCGAACACCCTGGTCGTGCCGAGCCAGATGTACATGTTCCGCCCGACCGCGACCTCGGTGCCGAAGTGGTCGCTGTGGCGTTCGCGCAGCACGCTGTTGATGCCGTCGCCGGCCACGACGAGGTCGGCGCCGGCCAACTCGGCCTCGTCGGTGATCTCGCGCTCGAACTCGATGTGCACGCCGAGGGAACGGGCCCGGTCGGAGAGGATGCCCATCAGCTCACGCCTGCCGATGCCGAAGCCCTCGTCCCAGTGATCCACCGTCACGGGCTCGCTGTCGCGGACGTGGGCGACCCAGCTGTCCCAGCGGACCGAGTTGGCGATGATGGCCTCCGCGGACTCGGCGTCGGCCCGGTGGAGGTCGTAGAGCAGGTCGTCCCAGTAGGTCACGCCCCAGCCGTCCGTCGCCCCGGCCGGGTTCCGCTCGTAGACGGTGATGTCATGGGACGGGTCCACCCGCTTCATCAGGATCGAGAAGTACAGGCTGGCGGGCCCGCCGCCGACGCAGGCGACCTTCACACGAACTCCCATTGTAGCTCAAAGTAAATGATCTGTTGCATTGAGTAACAATGCTATGTGCCTGGACGGTTTTCTGTCTCTGAGCCGCCGGTCAGAAGATGACCAAGGATCGAGACGGCGCGCCGCTGCGATGTCCGGCCGCGTGACACGCTGATCGTCCAGTCCTTCTGACATGGAGATCCGCCGTGGCCGCCGAAACTCCGGACGTGCCGTCCGGGCTCGGCAGGGAACGGGTGGCCGCCTTCACCGACGCGATCCTCGCGATCGCGATCACGCTGCTCGTCCTGGAGATACCGCGCCCTGGAGCGAGCGACCTCCCCGACCTGGCAGGGTTCCTCGCCGAGCAGCTCAGCTCGTTCTTCGCCTTCGTGGTCACCTTCCTCGTCCTGTGGCAGGTGTGGCGGGCCCATCACCGGCTCTTCGACCAGATCGAGCGCCTGTCCGGTCCGCTGGTGGCGGCGCACGTCCCGCTGCTGATCTTCGCCGTGCTCCTGCCGTACGGCACGACGGTCTTCGGGCTGGCGGACGAAGCCACCGGGCAGGACGCGGGGACCGCCCTCGCGGTCGGCCTGCTCGCCGGCAACGTGACCGCCGTGCTGGTGAGCCAGGCCCTGCTGGTCAGCCTCGTCCTCCGCCAGGGGTTGCACCGCCCCGGCACCGACCTGGCCCGCCTGCGCTCGGACGCCTGGGTGGGGTGGACGATCGGTCTCTACTGGGCCGCGACCACCGTCGCCTGCGTCTGGATCGCCGGCGTCGTCCCCTACCTGTGGCTCGCCTCCCCGGTGGCCGGCCACGTCGCCCACACCCTCACCGGACGCCGCCACTGACCGGCGCGTGCGGCGTCACGTCCGCGGCCCGGGTCCTTCCGGCCCCCGCCCGCCTTCCGGCGGCAGGCCGTCGCGCATGCCAGGAGCGATCAACCCGGTCTCGTAGGCCAGGACGACCCCCTGGACCCGGTCGCGGAGGCCGAGCCTGGAACAGGATGCGCGCGACATGAGCCTTCACCGTCGTCGGGCTGCGGGTCAGGCGGTCGGCGAGTTCGTGTGCGCCGTCGAGACGGGGACATGCGGGCATCCGAGGAGGACGAGTGCAGAAATTAGCGCTGGCGATCTTCTGATGATCTGAGGCCCCGCAGGGCTTGTATCCGGTACCCAGGTACAGGTTTACGGTCGGTTCATGACACAGCACATCGCCCTGGAGGCGGGATGGGTCCCGCCGTCGTGCACCCTGCCGAGCGCCGAGCGGCCGCTGCGAGTGGCGGAGTTCGACGCCTTGTTCGCCGACGCCGTCCAGCGGGTCGAGCGGCCCGGCCGTGAGCGCCTGCTGCTGGAGCTCGCCTTCACCTCCGGGAACGCCGCCCGCGCCGCCGAACTGGCTACGCGGGAGAACGGCTGCTGCTCCTTCTTCACCTTCACCCTCACCATCGCCGGCGGTGGCCTGGCCCTGGAGGTGACGGTTCCCGCCGAGCACGCCGACGTCCTGGACGCGCTGCAGGCGCGCGCGAGCACCTCCGCCGGTGCCGCGTCCGAGAACGCGGGTACGGCGGTTATCTTGGGTGACTCTCTGCGGTTAGGCGTGTCCGGTAAGTAGCATTAGATGTACTTGCCAGACTGATATCCGCGGGTAGTAAGGCATGTTGGTCATGCCTGGTGCACTCGCGCAGCCGTACCGAGCTGAACGGGCCGAGACCGCCGACGGGACGATGTGGTGGGTCGTGGTCGACGAGGACTTCGTCCTGCAGACGAGGCGTCGGCGTATCTGGCGGGATTACGGGCGGCGGGCCGGGCGCGCTCAACACCAAGAAGACCTCCTCGGGCCGGATCGCGCTCTACCTGTCGAACTGCCAGGGCCACGTACCGATGACGGGTGGGGGTTCCTGCGCCTCACCACGACCTTCGGCCGGCCCCCGATGCGCGTCACGGTTCCGCGTGGCGGTCGATGCCGAGGGTGGCGATCAGGTCTTCGTGGAGCTCGAACCAGACCCGGTGGCAGGAGTCCACGTCGGTGCGATCGACCCAGGCGACCTCCCCAGCCCGAGCGCGCGCCAGGGCGGAGGCGAACCGCGCGTCGTAGCCACGGAACCGGGCGAGAACCCTCCCGAGCCGATCAGAGAGCGGCAAGAGCCCACGCCCGACCACCGCGAGGTCGTCCAGAACTCTGGCGTCCCAGGAGGGGTCGGAGTGGTCGTTGCCGGCGAGCCGGTCACCGTCGGTGGGCCGGATCTGCCAGTCGGTGCAGGCTCGCTGCAGCAACGCGTTGAGCGGCAGGAACTCGCGGTAGACGTCACGGACCTCGCCACCGCCCCTGGCGCCGGCGAGTTCGGCCGCGAGCAGGCGCTCGTTCTCGGTGCGCCCTCGCTCGGTCAGCGACCAGCCCCCGGTGCCGGCGAACGCGGAGTGCTGGACCCAGCCGCGCGCCTCCGCGTCGTACAGCATCTCCTTCGTCTCGGCCGCATCGAGCCCGTACCGCCGGGCGATCACCGGCGTGTCGGCGAACCCGGTGATGCGTACGGCATGCAGCACCAGCAGGTCAGGGGCGGAATCGTGCGTCATGTGTCGGCGTCCTGTCGTGCCGTGAGGCGGTTGTAGTACTGCTGGCAGGCCTGCGGGGAGTTGAACCCCATGGCCTGCGCCATCTGCGCCCAGGTCAGTCCCGCGCTGCGGGCGATGAACAGCAGGGCGGATTCGAGCCCGTCGACCTCGGCCCGCGCGGCGGGAAGAAGGGCGAGCGCGCTCAGGGTGTCCTCCGGGCTCAGCTCGGCCTGCCGCCAGACGGCGAACTGGACGAGGTCGATCGCCGAAGGCGGGACGGGCGGCGGCCGCCACGGGCGAGGGTCGAGCGCGTCCGCGCCCCGGTCGAGCAGGCGCTCACGCGCCTCCTTCTCACGGTCCGCCTGGGCGCTGTCGGCTTGAGCCGTGTGGGCGATGTCCTGCTTGCGCGGCATGGACCCATCGTGCACAATCAACAAAAAGTTGTCAACAAAACGTTGAAAGGCGGAACGGGTGATCATAGCCTTGGCGGAGGCCGTCTCCAGCACTTGCGGTGGCAAGGCCGGGGCGCTCGGCGCCCTGCTCCGCGCGGGACTACCGGTCCCCGACGGCTTCGTCGTCCCGTTCGCCACCTACCTCACCGCCGCCCACGATCTGGACCTCGGCGCGCCGTACGACCTGGGCCTCGGCGGGCCGTACGCTCTGGACGCGGTACGGCAGGCGCTCAAGGCCCACCCGCTCGACACCGCCGAGCTCAGGCACGCGCTCGCCGGGCTCGGCGATCCACCCGTCGCGGTGCGATCCTCGGCCGCGAACGAGGACACCGGCCAGTCCTCGGCGGCCGGCCAGCACGAGAGCTTCCTGGCCGTGCGCGGAGCCGTCGAGGTCGCCGATGCCGTACGCGCCTGCTGGGCCTCGCTCTTCACCTCCCGAGCCGTCGGCTACCGGGGCCACCATGATCTCGCGATGGCCGTCATCGTCCAGCGCCATCTGGACGCCGAAGTCTCCGGAGTCATGTTCACGCCCTCAAGCCCCGACGGCCCGACCGAGATCGAGGCGTCCTGGGGCCTCGGCCCCAGCGTCGTCGAGGGCAAGGTCACCCCGGACTCCTACCGCGTCACCGGCGACGGGACGATCCACCGCACCATCGCCGACAAACACACCCGCCTCGACCGGCACGGCGACCGGCTCGTGCTCGGCGACGTACCGGCCTCCGCGCGTCAACACCCCACGATCGACGACGCGACCGCCACCCGGCTCGCCGAACTGGGCGAGGAGATCGCCGCACTCCGGGGCGGACCGCAGGACATCGAATGGGCCATCGCCGACGGCCGCCTCTGGGTCCTCCAGGCCCGCCCGATCACCGCCGCCCTTCCCCAACGAACCGAGCCTTCCCGGCAGTCCGGCGCTCCGGTCGGCACGCTCATCGGAACCCCGGGCAGTCAAGGGACGGCGACCGGCACCGCCAGGATCGTCCGCGGCCCCGGAGACTTCTCCCGCGTGCGCCCCGGCGACATCCTCATCTGCCCTTTCACCGACCCCGCCTGGACACTGCTGCTGCGCATAGCCGCCGGCGTCGTCACCGAAACCGGCGGCATGCTCTCCCACGCCGCCATCGTGGCCCGCGAACACGGCATCCCCGCCGTCCTCGGAACCCCGGCCGCGACGACCAAGCTCCGCGACGGCACCACCATCACCATCAACGGCTCCACCGGCACCATCACCTACCCCTGATCGCCGACCGAACGGAAAGGAGACGGTCCGCCCGATGCCGACTCGCCACCTCTACCTGACCCGCCACGGCGCGTCCGACCCCTTCGGGAACCTCACCGACACCGGCCGCCGGCAATCGGCCCTACTCGGCGAGCGCCTGGCCCACCTACCGATCGACGCCGTATGGCACTCCCCACTCCCCCGCGCCACCGCGAGCGCCCACGAACTCGCCCGCCACCTCCCGACCGCGTCAGTCGCCGAGGCCCCCGAACTCATCGACCACGTGCCCTACGTCCCCCGCCCCGCCGAGACGCCCCCGTCGTGGACCGGCTTCTTCGACGGCTACGACGCCACCGAAGCGGCCCACGGCCACCGCCTCGCCGACGCACTCGTCGCCCGCTTCACACAGCTCCCCGACACCGACACCCACGAGGTCCTGATCACCCACGCCTACCCGATCGCGTGGCTCGTACGGCACGCGCTGGAGGCCCCGCCGTACCGCTGGCTCGGTCTGAACAGCGCCAACACCGCCCTCACGATCATCGAATACCGCCCCGGCCTGCCCCCCACCCTGGTGATGTTCAACGACCTGAGCCACCTCCCACCCGACCTACGCTGGACCGGCTTCCCCACCAGCACCAGACCGTGACACCCAGTACGGCGAGCCGGACCACCGCTTCGGCGAGCAGGCCGGCGTTCCATCCATCCGAACGTGGTACTGGAACCTATGGGCGCACCCGCAGGCCGAACACCAGGTCGGAGTAGGCGGCGGTGTCGGTGACCACCATCTCCGGCTTCGGGCCGCCGTCGAGGTTGAACATGGCGTCCAGGATGAACAGCGAGTCGCGCAGCGTGCCGGGCACCACCAACCCGCCGACGCCCATCACCTGGTCGTTGACGACGTTCAGCCAGGTGGCGCCGTGCTGGCGGCCGAAGTAGAGCGGGTTGTGGCCGGTGTGCAGGTTCTGCACCGGCACGACGAAGCGCAACCCGTCGGCCGAGGCGATATGCCCCGACCCCCACGCCTTGACCACCTCCAGGCCGGACTGCGCGGCGATCAGCCGGGCGTTGGCCGCCGCGATCGTCTCACCACGCACCTACCCCTGGTCGACCTGCTGCAGCCGGGCCCGGGTCAGCGCCGGCACATTCGGCTTCTCGATCGGCACTAGGCCGACGATGCACGCCTCGGCCACCAGCAGGCCGCACAGGCTGACCGCGAAGTCGTCCATCCGGGCGTCGGCTCCGGAGACGTGGGTGAAGTCGGCCGCCGGCCCGGTGCGGTCGAACACCTCCAGCAGCAACTCGGGGAAGTCGACACGCGGCAGCATGCCGTCGACCAGGGAGCGTAGTTCCTTCATCAGCGGCGGCTCGGCGAGCGGGCCGAGCTTCTCCAGACGGAGCCGGCCGTCGACGAACTGCACCGCGGTGTTGGTGTCCGTCCAGCACCTGCGCGTACGCGCCCTCCAGCGCGCCGGCGAGCTCGGCCAGATGCCCGGCCGGTTCGGCCTCCAGCTCCATGCGCACTGTGCCCCACCGCACGGCCCAGCCCAGCCGGGTCGCCGCGCGGCGTTTGCCGGCCAGTGCACCGAGCGCGGCGCGATCCAGCCGGAAGAACTGCTCGAGCTCGGCGACCGATGGCTCCTCGGGGAACCGGCCGTAGCGGGCAACTTGCTCATCGGAGAGGAATTCGAAAGGCATGGCCCAGGACCGTAGAGCTCCCGACCAGGCCCAACACCGCTCGTCATCGAACCGAAACGAAGATCAACTATCTAGCGCTCATCCTCCTCGGAGGCATGCGTGTAGGCCGCTGGCTTCCCGCCTTCCGGGCGACCGTACCCGGCGGTCCCGACGAAGTCCCGACGGCGGCCGGACCGGTTCACCCGCGGCGGCATGAGACGGACGTTCAGGCCGGCGCCTCCAGCAGGCGGTCGAGTCCCAGCGGGACGAGCACCCGATGCACCCGTGGAGGCACGTGGGTCAGGCAGAGAGAGCCGCCCGCGTCCAGGAGACGCCACCGGAACGGCACGAGCACGCGTAGTCCGGAGCAGTCCATGAAGGTCACCTGGCTCATGTCGATCTCGATGACAGGCGCCGCTCCACGCCTCACCAGGTCGACCTCAGCCTCCACCAGTTCGGTCCGCAGGCAGCCCGCGGTCGCCATGTCGATCTCCCCGCACGGAGAGATGACCACGCGGTCGCCCTGATCAGCGGACGTCACTTTCAGCCGTTCCATCACGAACCTCCATCAACCCGCCTAACGGGGTGCCCGAAATGTCACGTGTGTGGTGGAAGCTGACCACATCTCGCCGCGCCGCGTCCCCTCCGCAAGGCAAATCCCCGGCAACAACCTCTCCAACCGGCCGAACCCACACAGGAAGGTCCCGCTCAGGCCGGCTGCGGCACTCGGCCGTCTCCGGGCGGAGCAGGCAGGAAGGCGAGGTAGGCGCTGGAGATCAGCCACGCCGCGAGCCCCCGGCAGGCCCTCACCGCGCTCCACGACTACCTCGCGGCCCATGTGGACGCGGACCTGCTCCCCTGCGCCGCGGAAACCCTCGACCGTCTGCTCGGCGCCGACGACCGGTGGGCCAACCCCGCCACGATGATGGACCCGTCCCGGTCCGTGGGGCAGTCGGCCGAGGCCAGGGAGCTGCTGCTGCTCGCCGACGATCTCGTGGCGCTGCTCGACGCGGAGACACCGCGCCTGATCGCGGCGTCCTCGCGGGACGGCTGGGACCGGGCCCGCCTGTACGGGCGCGCCGCCACGGGCCTGCTGCGCTACCACTTCTGGATGGCCGACACCTCGCCGGGCCGCGTGACGCGGCTGCTGGGCCTGCGGAGTTCGATGATCGCGCTGGCTACTTCCCGCTGGACCCGGCCCACCTGGCCGGGAACGACGGGATCGTGTTCGTCAAGGACGTCCGGCGGAGCTAGGTTCCCTCTGCCTTCAGTGCGGCGATCGTCGGCGGGTTATTCCTCCAGGGCTACCGCTATGCGGTCGAGGTCGGTGAGGAGCGCTGCCATCCGTTGGGGCGGGATCGCTTCGACCATGCGCTGCTCGATGGCGTAGACGGCGGCCTGGACCGCCGCCAGGCGTGCGTGGCCCTCTTCGGTGAGGTGGGCGGGCCGGGCGCGGCCGTGGTCGGCGGTGGCGGGCCGGGTGATCAGTCCCGCCTCCTGCAGACCCCGCAGGACGACGTTTCCGGACTGCCGGGTGACGAAGGTCGCACGGGCGAGGTCGGCGTTGGACATGCCGGGGTGCAGGGCCAGGAGCTCGAGGGTGGCGTACTGCGGCACGGTCAGCCCGTGCTCCCGCAGGGCCCTGTCCATGGCGCCGCGCAAGGCGGCCTGGGCGCGCTTGAGCAGGTACCCCACGTGTCCGGTGACGTCCTTCGCCGGCTCGGTCGGCAAGCTCTCCTTCATGTCAGCATTTTGACATAGGAATCCCCCGGTCCTAGCCTTGGCTATGTCAAAGTTCTGACATACAGGATCGAGGAAGACCATGTCCATCACCGTCAACGGCCCCGACTTCGTCGCCCTGCAAGTTCGCGACGTGGCCGCGGCAGCCGCCTTCTGCGAGCAGCACCTGGGCCTGCGCCGGGCCGCCGTCTCGCCGCCCCACGCGGTCGTCTTCGACACCGAGCCGACCCCGTTCGCCGTCCGCGAGCTCCTCCCGGGCGTCGACCTCGACGACACCGCGCGGCCCGGTCTCGGCGTCGCACTGTGGTTCCAGACCTCGGACGCCCACAAGCTGCGCGACCAGCTCACCGCCGCCGGGATCAAGATCCTCACCCCGGTGGCGGACAGCCCGTTCGGCCCGATGTTCTCCTTCGAGGGCCCTGAGGGCTACACGCTCACCGCGCACGGAGACAGCGGTCACGGTCAGGTTCGGTGACCTTCGCGTCCTCTTGAGCCCACGGAACGCGGCGTGCCGCCGCTTCGTGAGGAGGTGATCCGTCCACAACAAAAAGGGAAAGGGGGGTACCCGCTCCTTTCCACTCTCAACGTATAGCGCACCGGGGGACTTGCGGCAAGACCCGGGGTATGCCGCAGAATCGTCGGCCGAAGGCAGAAGCTGCGGAAACGGGGGACGCGAAAGTGCGCGTGGTGTTGTCGACGTATGGGTCGCGCGGGGATGTCGAACCGCTGGCGGGACTCGCGGTGCGGTTGCGGGAACTCGGTGCGGAGGTGCGGGTGTGCGCGCCGCCGGACGAGGAGTTCGCGCAGCGGCTGGCCGGTGTCGGCGTGCCGTTGGTGCCGGTCGGCCGGTCGGCGCGCGCGCTGATGACCGCGGCGCCGCCGCCGTCGTCCCTGCCCGAGCGTGCGGCCGAGTTGATCGCCGGCCAGTTCGACGCGGTCACCGCGGCGGCCGAGGGATGTGACGTGCTGGTGGCCACCGGCATGATCCCGGCCGCGGCCGGCGCGCTGTCGGTGGCCGAGAAACTGGGCATCCGCTCCGTTTCCGTGACCTTCCAGCAGCTCACCCTGCCGTCGCCGCGCCACCGGCCGCTGGCGTATCCGGGCCGGCCGTTCCCGCCGGGGGTGACCGACAACCGGGCGCTGTGGGACCTGGACGCCCAGAGCATCAACGCGTTGTTCGGGGCGGCGCTCAACACGAACCGGGCGTCGAACGGCCTGCCGCCGGTGGACAACGTCCGCGACTACGTCATCGGCGACCAGCCGTGGCTGGCGACGGACCCGATCCTGGACCCGTGGCAGGAGACGCCGGATTTCGACGTCGTCCAGACCGGCGCGTGGATCGTGCCCGACGTCCGCCCCCTCCCGGCCGAGCTGGTGGCGTTCCTGGACGTCGGCACACCACCGGTGTACGTGGGCTTCGGCAGCATGCCCATGCGCGCCTCGACGGACGTCGCCCAGGCGGCCATCGAGGCGGTCCGCGCGCAGGGCCGTCGCGCGGTCGTGGCCCGCGGCTGGGCCGACCTGGCCCTCATCGACGACCGGGACGACTGCTTCGTCGTGGGCGATGTCAACCAGCAGGCCCTGTTCGGCCGGGTGGCCGCCGTCGTGCACCACGGCGGCGCGGGCACCACGACGACTGCCACCCGGGCTGGCGCGCCTCAGGTGGTCGTGCCCCAGGCGGCGGACCAGCCGTACTGGGCGGGCCGGGTGGCCGAGCTCGGCATCGGGGTGGCACACGACGGTCCGGCTCCGACCTTCGACTCCCTGTCAGCCGCGCTCAGGACGGCCCTGGCCCACGAGACCCGCGCCCGAGCCACCGCCGTGGCCGGCGCGATCCGCACCGACGGGGCGACGGTGGCCGCGAAGCTCCTGCTCGACGTGGTCAGCGGAGAAAAAGCCACCCGTGTACGCGTGAACCACGCGTGATCGCCGAGCCAGGACCCCAGATCGGAGCTGATGACGTGAACCCCTTGACCACCAGCGCGTTCGACCTTCCCGACCACCTTGCCCCCAAGGCCGACCCGGCGCTGATCGCCGACGACGAAAAGCACTTCGCGGCCATCGCGGAGAGCCTCGAGCAGTCGATCGCCGAGCTGTCCGACCGCCTCGACGCCGCGCGCAAGGCGCCCGGCGGCAAAGGGCGGCAGGCGATGGACAGGGACCTTGAGGTCCACCGGCTGAGCGCTCGCCTGCGCGCCTTGCGCCGCTTCGGTCTGGACCTGTGCCTCGGACGCGTGGTCAGCGCGGACAACCCCGAGCCCGTGTACATCGGACGGCTTGGCCTCACGGACAGCGAGGGTCGCCGGCTGCTGCTCGACTGGCGCTCCCCCGCGGCTGAGCCGTTCTTCGGAGCCACCCACGGCAACCCGATGGGACTGGCAAGCCGGCGCAGGTATCGCTGGACCCGTGGCCGGATCAGCGACTACTGGGACGAGGTGTTCACCTCGGACGGGTTCGAAGGGCACGCCGCGCTCGACGACCAGTCCGCCTTCATCGCCAGCCTGGGCAGCAGCCGGTCGCCACGCATGCGGGACGTGCTCGGCACCATCCAGGCCGACCAGGACGCCATCATCCGCGCGGGATCGCGCGGCGCTCTCGTCGTCGACGGCGGTCCGGGTACGGGCAAGACCGTCGTCGCTCTGCACCGCTCCGCCTACCTGCTCTACTCCGACCCTCGCCTCGGTCACCGCCGGGGCGGCGTGCTGTTCGTCGGTCCGCACCAGCCGTACCTGGCCTACGTCGCCGACGTCCTGCCCAGCCTCGGCGAGGAGGGCGTGCAGACCTGCACCCTGCGGGACCTGGTCGCCGAGGGAGCCGCGGCAGCGATCGAGACCGACCCGGACGTGGCCCGCCTGAAGTCGTCCGCGGACCTGGTGAAGGCGATCGAACCGGCCGTCAGGTTCTACGAGAACCCGCCCACCAAGGGCATGACGGTCACGACCCACTGGTCCGACATCTGGCTGAGCGCCGACGACTGGGCCGAGGCGTTCGAAGCGGCGGAACCCGGCACTCCGCACAACGAGGCGCGCGACCAGATCTGGGAGGAGCTGCTCACGATCCTGGCGGACAAGCACGACGACGACGAAGTCCCGGCTGACCTGCTCCGCAAGTCGCTGCTGCGGAACAGGGAGCTGCTCACCACCTTCAACCGCGCGTGGCCGCTGCTCGAAGCGGCTGACCTCGTCGGAGACCTGTGGTCGGTACCCGCCTACCTGCGGATGTGCGCTCCCTGGCTCAGCCCCGACGAGGTTCGGAAGCTGCAGCGCGAGAACGCCCAGGCCTGGACGGTGTCCGACCTGCCGTTCCTGGACGCGGCACGGCAGCGGCTCGGCGACCCGGAGGCGTCGCGGCGTAAGCGTCGGCAAGATGCTTCTGTCGCCGCGCAGCGCGAGCGCATGGCGCAGGTCGTCGACAACCTGCTCGAGGCCGACGACGACGGTGAAGGGGTGGTGACGATGCTCCTCGGACGCGACATGCAGGACGCCCTGGTCGACGAGAGCGCGTCGCCCGGCATCGAGCCGGACCGGCTCGCCGGACCGTTCGCGCACATCGTCGTGGACGAGGCTCAGGAACTGACCGACGCGGAGTGGCAGATGTTGCTGCTCCGCTGCCCGTCCCGGAGCTTCACCATCGTCGGCGACCGCGCCCAGGCCAGGCACGGGTTCACCGAGTCGTGGCAGGAACGGCTCGAGCGGATCGGGCTCGACCGGATCGACCTGGCCTCGCTGAGCGTCAACTACCGCACGCCGGAAGAGGTCATGGCGGAGGCCGAGCCGGTCATCCGGGCCGTGCTCCCGGACGCCAACGTGCCGACCTCCATCCGTAGCAGCGGCGTCCCCGTCGTCCACGGACCCGCTTCGGATCTGGGCTCCATCCTCGACACCTGGCTCGCCGGGAACGCCGACGGCATCGCCTGCGTCATCGGCGATCCCACGTTCCGGTCGACGCCACGCGTCCGGTCGCTGACTCCGGAGCTGTCGAAGGGGCTCGAGTTCGACCTGGTCGTCCTCATCGACCCGGACAAGTTCGGCGAGGGCATCGAAGCAGCGGTCGACCGCTATGTCGCGATGACGCGAGCGACCCAGCGACTCGTCATCCTCACCAGCTCCTGACCCCGGCCGCCGAACGCGACCGCACATGGCCCGTCATCGCGCTCCCTGGAGACGGCCGCGCCTGTCTCATGGACGATCACCCATGAAACACGCGCGGGCGCCATGTGCGGTCCAACGGCGCATGCCGTCGCCCTGGCAGGAGGTTCGCCGTGCCGATCAGCACGATTCCGGCGATCGTGAGAGCGGGGCGTACGCTCGTCAGCCCGGCTGGCACGCCCCACCGCGCCATGGCAGCGGTGATGGCGTGCGGGCCCGTCGGAACAGCCGGGAACGCGGCGGTCCGATGCCGCTGGAACGCCTGCCGCCCAGGGAGCGCTTGGCTCAGCGGTGAGCGTCGGCCTTACTGGGGATGGCGGCCTTGATTCCGCGTCGCCGCGGGTAGGCGAATAGGTGTGGCCCGCGGTTGCGACAGCTCTGCCGCCAACGTCACACCCTAACCGCGCTGCTGGCCGACTCGCCACGCACCGCTACGGCAAGGCCAGGGGACGCCATGTGCGCCACAGCCAGCGCGGATTCGCCGTCGCGCAGCGATCTGATCGACTCTCTTTCCTCCACCGCCATGACTATTGTGGGGCACTATGCAGATGAACCGAGTCGCCATCGTCGGGTCCGGCGGCAGCGGCAAATCCCATCTGGCGCGCACACTCGGCTGCCTGTTGGACGCTCCGGTTACCCATCTGGACGCTGTCTTTTACGACGACAAGTGGGATGCGCTGCCACCGGAGAAGTTCGAGGCCGCGCAGCGCGAGCTCGTCGCCGCCCCGCGCTGGGTCATCGACGGCAACTACAACTCCTCCATCCATGTACGGCTGAAGGCGTGCGACACCGTGGTGATGATGGACGTCTCTACTCCGACCGCGCTGTGGGGTATCCTGTCCCGGCAGGTACGGCACGGTGCGGGCCAGCATGCCCAGGGGGTCTACAACCGCATCCACTGGGGCGTGATTCGCTATGTTGCGACCTATCGGCGGCAGATGCGGCCCAAGGTTCTCGCGAAGATTGACCAGTTCGCGGCCGGGAAGCCAGTGGTGTTCCTGACCAGCCGGGCCAAGACGCGGCGCTGGCTGGAGCAGGTGGCCGCCAGCAGCTAACCCAAGCGCACCAGCGAGACTCCGGAGGTTGCCGGTTAGACCCTTGTCAAATCATGTGATGCCGCACCAAGCGCTACGCGTGCGTCAGTGCCGAGACGTGCGGGGTGTGCGCGTCTATCTCACCGATCAATGTCTGCACGCTGTATGACCGCTTAGCGTGCGACGCGAGCTCAGAACGGAGCTCGCCCAGTAGGGACAGACATCTAAGAGAGGTGACCATGGGAAGCCGCTGTACCGCGAGATGACCTGTGTGCACGGCCTGATCGAGGTCCCCGGCCCTCACATGGGCCAGGCTCAGCCAGGCGCTATGGCGCAGTGCCGACCGGCGGTGGGCATCGGATGGATCCAGGGCACGCTCGAGCAGGAGAGCTTCAGCCGCGCGGGTGAGGTCGTCCCGGCGCCGGGGAACAGTATGCGCGATCATGACGAGAGCGCGTCCCGCCAGGGCGTTTACCTCTGTCGAGGTGACGTAGCTGGCCCACTCAGGCCGCTCCTCGTCGGCATTGCTGATCAGTTCGGCGGCGCGGTCTCGGGCACGCTCGACACCTGTCAGATCCCCCGCGCCGGCATGTGCCAGGGTGCTGCGCGCGGCGATCAGCGCCTGCACAGCGGTAGGAGCCTGAGATGCGGCCTCTGCGGCCGCCGTTGCGAGTTGGAGCGCTTCGCGGTGCTTGCCGCGTTCCGTCGCATGGTTGCTCATCAGTGCCATGATGCTGGCGGCTACACCCTGATCCCCTGCAGAGTGAGCGGCACGTAGACCGAGGTGGTACCAGCGTTGCGCGCGGCCGTCGTGGGCGGCTTCCTGCGCCATCCATCCGGATGTTTGGGCGAGCTGAGCGAGCGCCATGCACAGGCGCTTTCCGGTCTGTTCGTCGTAGATGCTGTTGCGTACAAGGCGGGCCACGCAAGCGAACTGGCTGGCGACGAAGTCGGCGGAGGCGCTTCCATGTTGTTCGTCCAGCTGTTGTGCCCGCACCACGGTGGTCTCGATGAGGGACAGCAGTGGCGGCGGCACTTGACTCGACGTTCCCCGCTTCGGGACAGGCGCGGGGATGTCCAGCCACTGCCAGGCCGGCCTAGTCAAGGCCGTACCGTTCAAGATCAGGAACTTGCGTCGTGTCAGCATGTCCAGCCACCACTCTCCCAGCAGGTGCTGTACGCGGTGCCCCGCGTCCTCCGGACAGCTGCCTAGTGATCACTTCATGATGCGAGTTGCTGGCTCAGATGCCCGTTGCGGACCTCAAAATGGAGTCCGATACCCGTTTGCGGAATGAGGCCTGCATCAATTATAGAAGCCCTCAATATATTTGACAACCTCCCGCCGTGTTTTAGCCCGGGTGGTTGCCATGCCGTTGAGCCACTCATTCTTCAACGCCCCAAAGAACGGCCCTGCCAGCGCATTACCCCAGCACACGCCCGTACTCCCGGCGGACCGGCGCATGCCATGCCGAGCCAGATGCTGCCCGAATTCCTCGCTGGGTGTAGTTCTTGGGCGCAACCGGCCGGAATGGACGATGCAGCCCTGCTGCAGCTCGATGCTGCCGGCAGCCGTGTCGATCGCGTCTGATGAGCGGCGACTTATGGTCGTCAGCCATCGCCTAGCCCACCACCATTTTGGAATGGCAATCAATCACCCTGGCGAGATAAACGAACCCTTCCCAATACTTCATCCGTAGATCTTGAGGTAACGGGTCGCCTCGTTGGCGATAAGGACTGATCAGAGCGCGGGTTTGGCGCTCCTGTCGGAACGTGGACCAAGCCAGGACATGGTCGATGAGGTCGTTGGCGGGGACATAAGGCGGGGCGAAGATGCGGCGGATCTCGGCCAGGGACGGCCGGACCAGCCGGGACGGGGTCAGCTGGCTCTCTCCTGGGTCGGGCGGTCCTTTCGCTGACCGGCAGTGGATATCACGTGCTCGCGTGAACGGGTCGTCCAACCGGGCACGGCTGACGGCCAAAAGGCCAGGGAGAGCATGGCGGTGGTGATATGCCGGTGCCAGCCGACGACTGGAGAAGATCGTTGCGGTGGAGCTTGATGCCCACATCACGGTCAAGGGTTACAGTCTGCGCGGTTACCTCACGCGCTGACGGCTTCTCCCCGCGAGGTCGCCTTGATCGATGCGGGGGACGCGACACCGTCCGCCTCCCTCACGTGGTGCGGGTAGATCGTGGTCGCCGGCAGGCCGCCGGGGCGATCACAACAGGAGCGTGCGCCAGCGTTCGGCCGATTCCAGCGTGTCGAAGCTGATCAGCTCCAGGAACGCCGAGCCCTTGGCCAGCCGGCCGAGCCCTTGGCCAGCCGGCCAAGCCACATGCCGATGAGCACGCGTGCCATCATTTTCGGCAGCCCCATCCCGACCGCCATTTCGACGACCTCGTCCTCCAAATCGCCCGCCTCGCCGTCCGGCGGACCGGCCGAAGGTGAGGGAACCGGCGTGCCGCGCCCGCCGCTCCGTCTCCCGATGCGCGTGCTCGGGCCGGTACCCGCGGGGCTCGCCGTTGCGGCCGATCTCCCGGCTGATCGTCGAGGTCGGCCGGTTGAGCCGCCTGGCGATCTCGGCGTCGGACGCCGAAGAACCCCGAGACGCAGTACGCCGCCTTCATCGAGCTCAGCACGTACCTGCGGGAGCTCGCGCTCGCCAAGCGAGCCGAGCCGACCGACGACGTGCTCAGCAACCTGGCCACCGACAACGACCTGACCGACGAGGAGCTCGGCGGCGTGGCCGCCATCCTGCTCGGCGCCGGCCTCGACACCACCGCCAACATGCTCGCGCTCGGCACCCTCGCCCTGCTGCGCGTCCCGGCCCAGCTCGCCGCCCTGCGCACCGACCCCGACCTGGCCGCCGGCGCTGTGGAGGAGCTGTTGCGCTATCTGTCCATCGCCCCACCGGCATGCGCGGCGTGCTGGAGGACGTCGAGCGCGGCGGCAGGCGGCTCAAGGCCGGCGACACGGTCATCATCGCGCTCAACACCGCCAACAGGGACCCTGCCACGTTCCCCGACCCCGACATGCTCGACCTGAGCCGCTCGGCCGCCGGGCACCTCGCCTTCGGCCACGGCGTCCACCAGTGCCTCGGCCAGCAGCTCGCCCGCATCGAGATGCGCCCCCGGCCCGATCCACGCCGCCCCCGCCATCGACCTCAGTCAGGCAGGGTGATGGTGACGCTCGCACCACCGTTGACCGGGTTGGCGAACTGGAGGGTCGCCCCGATGATGCGGGCGTGGCCGAGCACGATGGTCAGGCCGAGCCCGTGCCCGCGGCCGCGCTCGGTCCGTCCGGTGCGGAAGCGCTGCGCCTGTCCCTCGTTCAGGTTCGCGAGCAGGTCCGGCGGGAAACCCGGCCCGTGATCGCGGATGACGATCCGGCGGGAGCCCACGGTGATCGTGACCGGGCCGGCGCCGTGCGTGCGGGCGTTGAGGAGCAGGTTGGCGACGATGCGCTCCAGGCGGCGCGCATCGGTGACGGCTTTCGTGTCGCCCTGGTCGGGGACGACATGCAGCTCGGCGGGCACGTCGACACGGTGCAGCGACTCGCGGACCAGGTCGGCCAGCGGCACCGGCTGGCGGTCCGGTTGTTCGTCGGTGGCGTCCAGGCGGGAGATCTCCAGCAGGTCGTCAACCAGGCCGCGCAGGACGCCGATCCGGTCGCGGACCATGTCGGTGGCTTGCCCCTCGGGCAGCAACTGGCCGGCGGTCAGCAGCCCCATCAGCGGGGTGCGCAGATCGTGCGCCACATCGGCCGTGAAGCGCTGCTCGGCCAGCAGCCGCCGCTGCAGGCTGGCGGCCATGGAGTTGAGCCCGGCGCCGATCTCGGCGATCTCGTCCCTGCCGCCCGCGTCGGTGCGAGCGGCCAGGTTGCCGTCGGCGATCTCGCGGGCGGTACGGGCCATGCGCCGAAGCCGCCGGTTGGGGAGTTCGGCCGCCAGCACCGACAGCGGCACCACCCCGGACAGGGCCAGCAGGGCGGCCTTGACCATGTCTCGGTCCAGCGCGTACAGGTCGAGCAGTTCCGAGCCCATCGAGATCTGTACGCTCACCGCCTGGCTGCCGTCGCGGCCGTACGGCTGGGCGGCCCACATCCACGGTTCGTCCCGGTGATCGAGCCCGTACCAGATCACCGGCCGGCCCGGCCGCAGCTGGGCGGCCAGAGCGTCAGGGAGCTCCTCGACGGTCACCACGTTGTCGGGCGTGCCGCCGGGCCGCTCAGCGGGGGCCAGTGAGCTGTCGAGGGCGGTCCTGGCCCGAGCCGCGCCGATGTCCAGGGCACGCTGCCAGGTCGCCCGGTGAACCAGGAGCCCGACCACGGCGGCGACGACGGTGGAGGCGAGCGTGACGAGGGCGGCGATCTTCCATCGCAGCGAAGCCGGGTTCATGTGGCGCTCAACTTGTAGCCGAACCCGCGGACCGTCTCGATGCGCTCGGCGCCGACCTTCTTGCGCAGGCGCTGGACGCACAGGTCGACCACGCGGCTGTCGCCGTCCCACCCGTAGTCCCACACGGTGCGCAGCAGCGTCGCACGTTCCAGCACGATGCCGGGATGGGCGGCGAACTCCAGCAGCAGCCGCAACTCGGTCGGGCTCAGCTCGACGCGTCGCCCAGCCCGCCGTACCTCCAGCGAACCGGTGTCGATGCTCAGCTCGCCGAAGGTGAGCACCGCACTCTCGGCGGGCCGCCCGGTCGTGGGCGGGGGCTGCGCGATGCTGGCCCGGCGCAGCAGCGAGCGGATCCTGGCCACCAGCACCGGCAGGTCGACCGGCTTGACCACATAGTCGTCGGCGCCGCCCTCCAGCCCGGCGACGATGTCCAGGCCGTCACCGCGGGCCGACATCATGAGGATCGGCACCTGGCTGGTCTCCCTGATCCTGCGGCACACGCTGATGCCGTCCAGGCCGGGCAGCATCACATCGAGCAGCAGGAGGTCGTGGCCGCCTGCCTGGGCCGCCTCCAGGCCGCTCAGTCCGTCAGCCGCGGTGGTCATGCGATAGCCGTAGCGTTCCAGGGCCAGGCTGACCGACGCGCGGATCACCGCGTCGTCCTCGACGAGCAGCAGGGATGTCATGAAGGTGCACGATATCTACCGAAGCGCGGCGACCGGTTCCATGCGGGCGGCCCGCAGGGCCGGGTACAGGCCCGCCAGCAGCCCGACGACGGCACCGGCGGCAGGAGCCATGACGGCCAGCCGTACGTCCAGGACCGGAGTCCACTGCTTGGCCGCGCAGACCACGACGATCACGACGATCCCCCCGGAAGCGCCGATGACGCCGCCGGTCAGCCCGGTGAGGGTGGACTCCAGCAGGAACTGCGCGGCGATGTGGCGGCGGGCGGCGCCGAGGGCGCGGCGCAGGCCGATCTCGGCGATACGCTCCATCACGGTCACCAGCGTGACGTTGGCGATGCCGACCGCGCCGACGACCAGGGAGACCAGCCCGAGGATCAGGAAGAGGGCGTCGACGTCGCCCTCCACCGCATCGCGCGCTCTGGTGGGGCTGGGCGGCGAGATGACCTGGAGGCGGGCCTCGTTGCCGGGGCTGAGCGCGGTCGGCGCCTGATCGGCGATCAGTTCCGCGGCGCCGAGGCCGGTGTTGACCAGAACCCGGGTCACGGCGCTCAGGCCGTAGCGCTTGCCGACGGACGGCGGCAGCATGACCGCACCCGCGAGGCTCTTTTCGCGTTTCAGGTCGCCGAGCACGCCGATGACGGTGTACGCCTGGGCGCCGATGAAGACGGCCGGGGCACGGGTCAGCCTGGTGATGCCCAGCAGCTTGGCCGCGTGCTGGCCCAGCACGACGACCTTGTCCCCACGGGCGATGTGCCCGGCGTCGAAGTAGCGGCCCTCGATCATCCTGCCCTTGACCGCGGCGGGCAGGCCGGGGCTGCTGGAGACCACGGTCAGCGTCTGGTCGGTGACCCGGGTCGGGTCCACGATGTCGTTGGAGCGGACGCTGAGATTGGTGCTCTGTTCCGACTCGGCGAGCGCGGCGGCGGAGACCACCCCGCGCAGCCGGGTCACCCGGTCGACGCCGGCCCAGTCGACCAGGGGGACGGGGTTCTCCGGGACTTCGACCGTGACGGAGGTGGCGGTGAGCTCGTCGAAGCGGCCGACGATCTGGTTGCCCGCCGTCGCGGCGATGCCCAGGGTGACGACGAGCGTGGTGATGCCCAGCACGGTGCCCAGCGTGGTCAGCGCCGAACGCACCGGGCGGGCCAGCAGACCCGCCAGGGCCTCGTCCAGCAGGTCGCGAGGGTGCACATCTACTCCTCTGTGAGGACGCCGTCGGTGATGCGCACCCGGCGCCCGGCCCGGTCGCTCACCTCGGCCTCGTGAGTGATGACCACGATGGTCATCCCCTGGGCGCGCAGTTCGTCGAACAGGTCGAGCACGGCGTCGGTGTTCTTGCTGTCGAGGTTGCCGGTGGGTTCGTCGCACAGCAGCAGCGACGGTTCGCCCAGGAGCGCGCGGGCGATGGCGGCGCGCTGCCGCTCACCGCCGGACAGCCTGCCGGGCAGGAAGTCCACCCGGTGCGACAGCCGTACCCGCTCCAGAGCCCGCATCGCGCGCTCCCGCCGCCCCGTGCGCGGTGCCGCGCCGTAGACCTCGGCCAGCATGACGTTCTCCAGCACGCTGCGATGCGGCAACAGGTGGAAGGACTGGAAGACGAAGCCGATACGGCTGCCGCGGATGGTGGTCCGCACGCTGTCCTTCAGGGAGGCGGTCTCGATGCCGTCGAGCCGGTAGCTGCCGCTGGTCGGCCGGTCGAGCAGGCCGAGCGTGTTGAGCAGGGTGGACTTCCCCGACCCCGAGGGGCCGACGATGGCGACGTAGTCGGACCGGTCGACTCTCAGGTTGACGGCGGACAGCGCCCTGACGGGTGGATCGGTGGGGAACTCCCTGGTCAGGTCGTGGAGCAGGATGACCGGCTCAGGCACTGTTGATCACCACCATGTCGCCCGGCTTGAGGTCGCCGGTCACCTCCACGGCTCCGTCGGCGGACAGGCCGGTGCGTACCTCGACCTCCTTGGTCCGGTCGGGCGCGACCTCCACCTGCACGCGGGCCTTGCCGTCCGCGGCCGTGACGACCGCCGCGGCGGGGACCACGAGCACCTCCTGGTCGGTGGCGCCGATGGTCACGCGCACCGTGACGGGCGCCCCGGCGAGCTTCTTGAGGCCCTTCATCGAGGCGGGCGTGATCGTCACCGGCACGGCGCCCTTCGCGTCGCGTCCGCCGATGGCGGTCACCGTGCCGGGGACGGTCCTGCCGGCCTCGGTCTCGATGCTCGCGTTCAGACCCGTCTTCACCCGCTCGGCCTCGGCCACGTCCACCGAGCCCGAGACCATGAAGGCGGAGCTGGCCACCGTGGCGACCGACTTGTCCACCGGCTCGCCCGCCTTGACGGCCGGCTTGTGCAGCCGGGCGGGCAGCCTGGGCAGGAAGACGACCTCCCCCGGCGGGACGGTGGTGCCGTAGGTCCGGGAGAACTCGGCCAGCAGCGCCTGCGCCGCGGCCAGGTCACGCTGGGCGTTGGCCGCCTTCAGCTTGACGGGCGAGAGCTGCCTGGCCTGGCGGAGCGCCTGCTCGGCGGTGACGACGACCTCGCGCGCCACCCGGACGTTCTTCCTCAGCTCGGCCAGCCGCTTGGCCCGCGTGGTCCCGACCTCCTCCCGTACGCGCTCCAGCGCCGACCTGGCGGCGGCCAGCTCCGCGTCGGCGTTGGCGACCCGGAGTTCGAGAAGGCGGGTGTCGGCGGGCGGTCCGGGCGTGGCGCCTGTGGTCGGGCCCGCGGTGGAGCTGGGGTTGGGCGCGGGGGTGGACGGCGCCGTGGCCTGGTCGAGCTCCTGCTGGGCGGTCAGCAGCTTCTCCTCGGCCGCCCGTACGGCGCTCTCGGCGGCCTCGACCTTGGCCTCGTCCTCGGTGGTGTGGTCCTGTGCCCGCGCGCTCTTCAACGCCTGTTCGGCCGCCTTCAGATCCAGCCGGGCGTTGGTGAGCCTGACTTTCATCGGGAGCACATCCCTGCCCTGGTCAAGGGCCTTGCGCTCGGCCGCGAGCACTTCCTGCGCGGTCCGTACGGCCCGGCGCAGTTCGTCGCGCTGCCGCCGCAGTTCCAAGGTGGGCTGCTGCGCCTCGTAGCCCCGCTTGGCGTAGAAGCGCGACACCGCGGCGACGGTCGCCTGGTCGAACACGCCGGTCGCGGGTGCGCGGTAGCCCAGCCTGCGCAGCGCCTTCTGCAGCTGCGCGACGTCGGCCCCCTCGGCGCCGGGGACGATGCTGCGGTGCATCGGCACCTTGCCGGAGAAGACGAACACCGGGCGTCCGTTCACCTCCATCAGCACCGTGCCCTCCGCGAGAGTGCCCCGCCGGGGAGCGCGGGTGGCGCGCTGCACCGTTTCGCTGCCGCCCACCACCCCGGCCAGCGACACCGGATACGGCGAGCCGTACTCCAGCGTGCCGCTGACCACGACGGTGGCGACCAGTTTGCGCCGCTCGACCGCGGCGGTGACGAGCGACGGTTTGGGCGGCCTGCGCGCCGCCGCCTCGTCGGCCGGGGAACGCAGCAGGGTGCCCACTCCCCAGCCGGTCCCCGCGACCACCAGGACCACGGCCAGCACGAGCAGCAGCTTGCCGCGAGGGGTACGCATCACTGCTCTTGGAACCCGTACTTCATCCTGGCCTCGTTGGTCAGCCGCCTTTGCAGGGGGGCGAAGGCGGCGTAGAAGTCCTTGCCGCACTCCAGGTCGACCAGCGCCGACTTGATCTCCTTGGCGAGGTACGGCCTGGCCACCTCCGCCGTGACCTCGCCCGCCTTGCCGAGTTGGTCAGCCTGCTCGCCCCACACCTGCATGCCGCGGGCGCTCAGCGCGAGCGGCTTCGCGGAGGTCACCCGCTCGCCTTTCGACTTCAGACACTCGGCGAACGGCGCGGCGAGCTCCACAAGCTTGGGGTCGCCGTCGAGCGTCTTGTCGATGTTCTCGATCGCCGTGCTCATCTGGTCCTGATAGTCGGCGACCGAGGTGACTTTCAGGCCGTCCACCTGCTGGAGGGCGGTGACCCTGCACTCGTTCAAGGTCTTGACGTAGGCGTCCCGCTTGGCGCTGGACAGGCCCTCCATCGTCGCCTGGTTGGGGTCCGGCGCCCGCGTTTCCTGCGGCTTCGGATAGACGACGGCGGAGAAGACGCCGAAGCCGTACTTGCTGCGGTCCGCCTTCATCACCGCGTAGTCGGCGGGGTTGGCATCGGACTTCTTGGGCCGGCTGACCGAGGCGGTGTAGGGGAAACCCTTCTGCTTCATGCAGGTGGCGATGACGGTCTCCCGCTCGCGAGCCTTGTCCACCGTGGCCCCGCCGCCGTCGGCCGCGGGGGTCGGGGCTCCCCCGCAGCCGGTCAACACCGCCAGACCGAGCAGACCGCACGCCAACACACGCATCAAGGACTCCTTCTCAGCGGGATCGCGCCGCCCTTCACGACGCCGTTGCCACTCTGGAGCCCGTTTCCGTCCGCTCTGTGTTCGCCGGGTATCCGCGAATGCTCAGCCGTGTATCAGCCGCGTATCAACGCCGCCGGCCGCCTTGCGTGCTGCGCCCCTCACCGCGACTCGCCGCCGAAGGCGGGGCGAAGGCGGGGCGAGCCGACCGAATGCTTGCTTGGCTTGGCCTCGCTCCGAGAGAGTGTCCAGACAGTGTCCGGCAAGATCAAGGAGGCAAGGTCCATGTCCGAGCTCATGGGCGTCTCGCACATCTCGCTGTCGGTGAAGGACAGGGACGCCAGCGTGCGCTGGTACACCGAGGTCCTCGGCTTCAAGGAGTACGCCACGATGGACGAGGAGCGCTGGCTGCGTACCATCTGCCTGCACGACAGCCTCGCCATCGTCGGCTTCACCCAGCACCTCGACGTGCGCGAGGACGACTTCGACCACCGCAGGGTGGGCATCGACCACGTCGCGTTCGCGGTGCCGTCGCGCGCGGCGCTCGACGCGTGGGCGCGCAGGTTCGAGCAGTTCGGCGTCACCTGCTCGTCCGTGGTCGAGTCGCCGTTCGGCGCCGTGCTGTCGTTCCGCGACCCGGACGGCATCGCGCTCGAGCTGTTCGCGATGGAATAGCGGAAGGGGGTACGGCACCGCGTGCCGTACCCCCTTCGCGTCCTGCCGGCCGAGGTAGGCGTGGCCGGGCACGGCGAGTTCTCGGGCGTCAGGTCGTCGGCTCCAGCAGCCCGGCCAGGTAGCCATCGGCCACGATGCGAGCGGCGCTCTGTTCGTAGGCGGCAGGGTCGTCGGGAGTGACGGTGGCCAGCCCGTCGACGTAGCGGTTGAACATACAGAACGCGGCCGCGATGAGCACCGTGTCGTGGATCTCGACGTCACTGGCGCCGGCCTCCCTGGCGGCCTCGATCTGCATGGTCTGGACCTGGCGTCCGCCGCGCTGGACCGCGGACGCGACGGCCAGCAGTGCCCGCAGCTTGGCGGAGATCGGCGCGGTGGCCGGGTCCGCGCGGACGTGGTCGATCAGCGCCATCCCCTCGGGCAGTTGCGCCGCCGCGAAGGCCGCGTGCGAGCTGGTGCAGAACTGGCAGTCGTTGAGCGCGGAGACGTAGGCGGCGATCAGCTCGCGTTCGCCCCGCGTCAGCGTGCTGGGGCCACGCAGCAGGACCTCGGCCAGTTCGCTGAGCGGTCGCGCCGTCTCGGGCCGGAACGCGAACAGGGAGAGGATTCCCGGCAGGTCGGTGTTCAGGTGGATGTGCGGCATTGCGGGCTCCTTGGTGTGAGGGTCAGACGCCCAGCTCGGCCGCGGCCGAGGCGGTGCCCTCCAGCCGCGCCCTGATCTTGGCGAACGCCACCTCGCGGGAGGTGGAGGTGTCGTCGGCGAACGGGGAAAACCCGCAGTCGTCGCAGGTTCCCAGGCGGTCGAGAGGCAGGTGGCGGGCCGCGGCGAGCACGCGGTCGCGTACCTGCTCGGGGGTTTCCACGTGCGGATCGATCGGGTCGATCACGCCGACGAAGATCCGGGCGGTGGCCGGCAGGTGTTCGGCGATGACGGCCAGAACCTTGTCGGGCTCGGGTTCGCCGGCCAGCTGGACGTAGAAGTTGCCGGCCTTGAGCTGGAACAGGTGGGGCAGCAGCCCGGCGTAGTCCACGTCGGCGCTGTGGGTGGAATCCTGGTCGCCGCCCGGGCAGGTGTGCACCCCGATCCGTGACCGCTCCTCGGGAGAGAACCGTTCCAGCACCCTGTTGTTCAGCGCGACGAACTCCTCCAGCACGCCGCCGCTGGGGTCGAGCTTGAGCGACAGCCGCCCTTCGGTGAAGTCGAGCTGGACGGCGTGCGCTCCGGCGTCCAGGCAGCCGCGAATGTCGGCCTCGGCCTCGTCGGCCAGGTCGTCCAGGAAGCGCTCGCGCGGGTAGCCGTCGATGCCGGTGGCGGGGTAGAGCAGGCTGAGCGCGGACGGCGCGATGACCGCCTGCTTGACCGGGACGGTCGCGTGCCGCTGGGCGGCCCGCAGGTACTGCTCGGCGCGTACGGCGTAGCGGAACGGCCCCGCGGTCAATCGGGGCAGCTGCCGGGTGTGCCCGTCCGCGAACGGGATCACGACGCCATCGGGCGCCAGGTGCGCCAAGCCCGCGATCGGGTAGGTGGCGAAGCTCGGCTTGGCCTGCTCGCCGTCGGTGACGACCGGCGAGCCAGCCTGCTCCATGCGCGCGATCGTGTCCCGCACGGCCGATTCCTGGGCGCGTGCCAGCTCGGCGGCGTCGCCGGAGCGCATCGCGGCCAGGAGTTCGGGTGAACGGGGAATGCTGCCGATCGGCTCGGTCGGGATGCCCATGCCGCGACCGTATATCGCTCCCTGCAATGGTTCAACGACCCCAAGTAACCACCCCGGCTGGCGTAACCACCTGGGCACGGCCCGGGGCTCGGGGACGTGACCTGGCGTGACTGCCCGCTCCTGCCTTCGCGGGTGTGATGGCGGAGTCCATGACCACTACCGGGCGAAGAAACAAGACACAAGGTGTCAGGTTTTTGATCGAACATGGCTGCACCGGTCAGCGCCGAAGGTGGCCGCGAACCGGTCGTACGGATAGACAAGGAAAGCAATGCGCGAAACGCAAGAAGATCTCAAAGAGCTCCAGAGCCTCCTGGACTCCTCCCTGTCCCGCTCCACCTCGCATCTCCGCTCGATCGTCACCGAGCGCACCCTGACCGCGGAGCAGCTCACCCAGGTCCTCACCGGCATGTGCACCCTCGCACTGTCCACGGTGACGGCGAAGGGCGAGCCGCGGATCAGCGGCGTGGACGGACATTTCCTCCACGGCAGGTGGCATTTCGGAACGGCACGCAGCGCCGCCAAGGCCCGCCACCTGGCCGCCCGCCCGGCCGCCAGCGTCGCGCACATGCGCGGCGAGGACTTGGGCGTGTTCACCCACGGCACGGTGGAGATCCTCAACCCCGAGGACGGCGAGCCCGCCGCGGACTGGCCGGACCTGCTCGCGTACTTCAAGGACTTCTACGGCGAGGGCGCCTTCGACTGGGAGAACGACGTGGTCTACTACCGGCTGCACCCGCACTGGATGACCGTCTACGCCCCCGACGTCGACAAGCTCACCGCCACGTGACCGCAGGCCCATGAAGGAGGCCCCGGGCGCGCTGTTCGGGTCGTCGTCTCGCGGCAACGAGGCGGCTGGCGCGGCTGACCCGATCCGGGGCCGTGACCACCCTCGAACCGGCCGACCGACCGGGCCTCCTCCGGGCTACTGCGCCTGGTCCCCCGCCGCGGTGTCCAGGGCCGGCGCGATCACGGCGAAGGCCCGGTCGATCAGGACGGTGGGGTCCTCGGAACCGTCGCTGTCGCTCCACCGCTGCAGCACGGTGTCGAAGGCGTTCAGCGCCATCCCGGCCGCCAGTTGCGGGTACATGTCGGTCGCGGGGTCGAGCTCAAGCCGCCGGGCCAGCTCCCCCGTCAGCTCCTCGCGCCACTGCGTCTGGCGCTCCAGGAAACGGGCGAGCAGGGTGGGGGTGCGCAGGATCAGTTGCACCACGCGCAGCGCCCGGTCGGCATGGCCGGCGCAGGCGTTGACGGAGACCCAGACGGTGTGCCGTAGCGCGGCCGAGGGTGGCTCCTCGGCGGGGCGGGCCGCCAGCTCCGCGCGCATGCCGGCGCCCATCTCGGCCAGGAACTGAACGACCACGTCCTCTTTCGAGGCGAAATACCGGAAGAACGTCCGCCTGGAGACGCCTGCGGCGGCCACGATCTCGTCGATCGTGACCGCGTCGAACCCTTTCCGGGTCAGCAGATTGAGCGCCGCCTGCGTCAGCTCGTCCGCGACGAGCTGACGTTTGCGCTGGGCCAGGCTCACGTCGGGGCGGATCACCAGACCATCTTACACACCATGCCAATATTGGCACTGAGGCATGGTTTGACACTCAGTGCCATCGAGGGCAACGTGTGCCCTATGACCAAGCAGCAGCGCTGGACCGCCGAGCACATTCCAGATCAGACCGAGCGGCTGTTCGTCGTCACCGGAGCCACCAGCGGCCTCGGCCTGGCGACCACCCGGGCGCTGGCCCGCAAGAACGTGCACGTCATCCTCGCCGTACGCAACGAGCTCAAGGGCCGCCGTGCGGTCGAGAAGATCATCGCTGAACAGCCGGGCGCCCACCTGGAGGTGCGCAGGCTCGACCTGGCCGATCTGGACTCCGTCCGCGCCTTCGCCGACGGATTGCGCTCCGACCACGCGCGGCTGGACGTGCTCGTCAACAACGCCGGCGTGATGGCGCCGCCCCGGACGCTCAGCGCGCAGGGCCATGAGCTGCAGTTCGCCGTCAACCACCTCGCTCACTTCGCCCTCACCGGCCTGCTGCTCGACCTCCTTGCCGGCGGCGACGACCCCCGCGTGGTCACGGTGAGCTCGACCAACCAGCGGCAGGGGCGCCTGTTCTTCGACGACCTGTCCGGCGAGCGCGCGTACGCGCCCATGGCGTTCTACAACCAGTCCAAGTTCGCCAACGCCGTCTTCGGCTGGGAACTCCACCGACGGCTGACGGCGGCCGGCAGCCCGGTGCGCAGCCTGCTCGCCCACCCTGGCTACACCGCCACCAACCTGCAGACGAGCGCACCGGTCGGCATGGTGAAGATGATGTACGGCCGCATCCTCACCCCACTGGCCCAGTCCCCGGACCGCGGCGCGCTGCCCCAGCTGTACGCGGCGACCGCCCCGGACGCGGACAGCGGCCGGTTCTTCGGGCCGGACGGCGTGGGCGAGCTGCGCGGCGCCCCGAAACAGGTGCACCTGGCCCCGGCCGCTGCCGACGCCGAGACCGGACGCCGACTCTGGGAGTTGTCGGAACGGTTGACCGCCGTGCGGTTCCCGCTCTAGTCGCGGCGGCGCGCCTCGTGAACGACGCCGCGGCGTTCGTACTCCAGCACCATCTCGACGTTCATCGACATCTGCGTGCCGTAGGCGCGCTGGATGAGCCACAAGGCCAGCTCCAGGCCGCTCGTGACACCGGCCGAGGTGACCAGATCACCGTCGTCGACCACGCGTGGCCCCAGCGGCGCCCGAGCACAAGGGCACGCTCAAGGACTGGGCCGACCTGGTCCATCGCACCGACACCCGCGGTCGGCGGTGGGTGGCGCGCATGGTGTATGAGGTGGCCACCTTCCAGACCCTGCGGCAGCAGCTGCACTGCAAGGAGATCTGGGTGGTCGGCGCCGACCGGTGGCGCAACCCGGACGAGGACCTGCCCGCCGACTTCGAAAATAAGGGACAGCTTCTGTGAAGGCGCTGGAGTCCGAAAGCGCTGAAGATTTCCAAGATTCACATGAAATGGTGGGGCACTTTTCGCCATGTAAGGGGATGTCCGCGTTTCGTACTGACAAGGAGATCGGCCATGGGAATCGCCCGTGGATGACGATGAAGCGGCCAGGTTCGAGGCCGTCTACAGGGAGACATACGACCAGATCGCAGCCTACGCCGCACGCCGCTGTGACTCTCCGCAGGATGCGGCCGATGTCGTGGCGGAGACCTTCACCATTGCCTGGCGCCGGGTGGCTGATCTGCCGCCGGGGCAGGAGGCCAGGCTCTGGCTGTACGGCGTAGCGCGCAAGGTGCTGGCCGATCACCGCCGGAGCACAGCCCGGCAGCGGCTGCGCAGCGTGGAGCTTGACGCCGAGATAGCCGATCTTTATGGGGACTCTCCCGGCAGCAGCGTGGAGCTGAGCGTGATCGCCGCGGTGTTTCGCAACCTGCCCGACGACGACCGTGAGCTTCTCTCGCTGGTCGCCTGGGAGGGGCTGGGGCGCGATGAGATCGCCGCGATGCTGGGACTGTCCCGCAACGCCGTGCGCATCAGGCTTTATCGCGCCCGCAGGCGCTTCTCGCGCGCACTCGACGAAGCCAGTGTCCGGTTCACATCAGAAAGCCGGATGATTCCGGTGGGGAGGTCGCTGTGAGGAACGTCGATGGGATCAGCGAACTTCTGAGACCACTGGCCCGAGTCGAGCCCGGACAGCCGAACAGCCACGCGTCCGGTACGGGGGCGCGCGCGTTGCTGGCCTCGATCGTGGCCCAAGAGCCCGGCAGTGCCGCCAGGACGCTGGGACGTACCCACCGGTCCGCTTCGCGCAGTCCTCGACGTCTTGCGCTGGGCCTGACCGCTGCGGCCGTGCTCGCAACAGGCATCGTAGTAGGGCCGAGCCTACTGGAGGACGGACGTGGCGTGGCGGTGTCCTACGCCAACTCCGCGGTGGAGATCCACCGGGAAGGCGACCAGTACGTCGCCCGCATCAAGGACCCGTTCGCTGACCACGACAAGTACACCCAGGCGTTCCACGCGGTCGGCCTGAACGTCGATCTACGCCCGGTGCCCGTCTCGCCAGGCGGCGTGGGAAAGATCCTCGGCATGATCATCGCGGACAAGGGTTCCTCTCGCCCCGCCCCGGAAGCCAAGCCAGACCCCTCCGGCCCTCGGATCAACGGTGTCCCCCTCTCGATGGAGGCGACACCCAAAGGATGCCAGCCAGGACAGGACAGACACTGCGTCATGGTGATGCGAATCCCCGCCGGTTTCACCGGCCATGTAGACGTCAAGCTGGGACGCCAGGCGAAGCCGGGAGAGGAATACGCGAACTTCGACTCGGCCATGGCGCCAGGCGAGATGTTCGGCGGGGTCCGGCTGAGAGACGGCCGCCCCGTGGACGACATCCTGGCTGAGGCGCGCAAGCGTAACCTGACCGCGGTGTTCAGCCTCATTCGGACGGATAAGAAAACGGGCGGCCTGTCCTTCGAGCCGCTACCTGCCGACCGGGTCGGACCCGGCTGGACCGTCTGGAACGCATGGCAGGTGAAGGCCGGCGTGATCCGGCTGCTCGTCACACCCGAGCGTCTACCCGAGAACCCGTTCTACAACGGAAGCGCGCCACCGCCCGCATCCTGATCACGTGCGCAACTCGGCTCCCGCCCCGCAACGGGGCGGGAGCCGTCCGTTTGATCAATACTCACGTGACGCACTGCGCGTGACACTGGACGGCGAGCCCGACATCGAGGTGATCGGTGAGGCGGCCGACGGACGGATGAGTACCTCTTCGGGGGCACTCCAGTCGGGGCGTCGGGGTGCCTGCTCAAAGACAGCGACCCGAACTGCTCCTGGAGGCGGTGCGGACGCTGCACCGCGGACACGGGCTGGTGGACCCTCAGGTCACCACCCGGCTGATCCACCGCTTCGCAAGACTGTCATGTCGCCCGCGTCCGCCACTGATGCGCAACAGCGGCTCACTGCTTGCCGTTCCTATGTGAGACATCATCTCGGGCGACGTCCGTTGGCGCCTTGGGACGTGGCCGACGGGCTGGCGGCTACGAGGAGTTGGTGGCAGCGCGGTAGGCCGCGTTCAGGCGCTCGCGAACACTCGGTGATCGCGCTGGGAGTTCGGAGCCAAGGTGCTCGCGGCGAAGCTCGTCCATGAACTCGTCCCAGAGCGCGGGGCCGCCTTGTTCAAGCAACACGGCGCGAGCGTTCAGCGCGCTGCTCGTGGGTCGGTGGCGAAGTCCCCAGCTGCCCAGCTGCGCGAACACGGGTACGAGTTGGATCGCGGGTTCGGTCAGGCTGTAGCGTGCCCGCTGGCCGGCCCGCGTGTCCTCGCGGGTGAGCAGTCCCGACTTGACGAGTCGTTTGAGTCGGTCGGCGAGAATATTCGAGGCGATCCCCTCGATCGAGTTGGCCTGCAGCTCTCGGAAATAGCGGCGATCTCCGAAGACGATGTCGCGGAGGACGATCAGACTCCAGCGATCGCCGAACGCCTCGATGGCGGCGTTGATCGGGCACTCCGACCGCGGCTCATTCGCTTTGCCCATACTGCTTGCAATCTACCACCGCCCGGTACTACCGTCTCGGCAAGCGGTTGCAAATCACAAGCGGAAGGGGCCACCGTGCTGAGGCAGGTCGCGGAGGGCGTGCTGATCCACGAGAGCGAGTTCTGCCAAAGCAACGCCGTTGTCGTGCAAGGCCGCGCCGGCGTGCTGCTCATCGACCCCGGGGTGCAGGGCCACGAAATGGCCTGCCTTGCGAACGACCTTCGCGAACTGGGCCAGCCCGTTGTGGCGGGTTTCTCGACGCATCCGCATTGGGATCACCTGCTCTGGCACGCCGGGCTCGGCGCGGCGCCTCGCTACGGCACGGCCCGCTGCGCGGCCACTGTCCGAGATCGGCTGTCGGACCCGGGCGCGAAGGCCCGCATCGCCGCCCAACTGATACCGCCGGACATCGCCGAGCAGGTACCGCTGGACCTGCTCGGCCTCATCACCGGCTTGCCCGCCGACACCGCGCGGATTCCTTGGGATGGTCCTCAAGTCCGGATCATCGAGCATCAGGCGCATGCCCCGGGCCATGCGGCGTTGTTGATCGAGGAGCGCGGCGTTCTCGTCGCCGGCGACATGCTCTCTGATGTCCTGATTCCGATGCTCGACTTGAACGGCACCGCGGACCCGATCGAGGACCACCTCGCCGCGCTGCGGCTGCTGGAGGGCGTGGCGGGTGATGCCGATGTCCTCATCCCCGGCCACGGGTCAGTCGGCGGAGCTGACCAGGTACACGCACGGATCGAGCGGGATCGGGCGTACGTGCTCGCCTTGCGTGAGGGCCATGATCCCAGTGACCCGCGGGTCGGCCCATCGGCCAAGCCGGGCTGGGAATGGGTGAGCGATGTGCACAACGGGCAAGCCCAGCGTCTCGCCCGACAGAGCGAGCGCGACGGGACGCCCGGCTAGCTCGCGGGAGTGCCGGCCCAGCGATTCCGCGGCTTCGTTGAGGGACAGCGACCGGTCCAGCCACGTGGCCCGCCTCGGCGAGGATGCTGGTGTCGGCGGGCTCGACGTCCAGGCCAAGGCGCTGTGGCGGACGCTCTACGCCACCTCCAGCGCCCGCGACAGCTCCTCACATGCCGATCAATATGGTGAAATGGCGATCAAGCGACCTCCCGCATAGTGACACGCTACCCAGGCCACCGGCACTGTGCGGGGACGATGGGTGACAGCCGGAAAGGCAGTGTCAATGTCCAGCGCGCAGTTGTACGACACCATCGGAGCGACCTACACCGTGACACGGCGCACGGAACCGCGCATCGCCGCGCGGATCTGGGCCGCGCTCGGCGATGCCCGGACCATACTGAACGTCGGGGCGGGCACCGGGTCGTACGAGCCCCCCGACCGCCACGTCCTCGCGGTGGAACCGTCGGCGCTCATGCGTTCGCAGCGTCTCCCGGGCGCGGCGCCGTGCCTGGTCGGATCTGCCGAGAGCCTGCCGTTCGATGACCAGTCCTTCGACGCCGCGATGGCTGTTTCCTCCATTCATCACTGGCAGGACCCGATTGCCGGGCTGCGCGAGCTGCGGCGGGTTGCTCGCCGCGTGGTGGTGTTCACGCACGACACCAGCGACACCGGATGGCTTCATCGGTTCTGGCTTACTCGCGACTACCTGCCTGAGGTCGCGGACCTCCTCGCCGGCCGGCCTTCGGTGTCCGAGCAGGCCGGCGCGATCGGAGCCCGGATGGAACCGGTGCTCATCCCGTGGGACTGCGCTGACGGCTTCTTCGAGGCCTACTGGCGTCGGCCGGAGGCGTACCTGGACGAGAATGTCCGTCGCGGGATATCGGTCTGGGCCAGGGTCGGGCCGGACGCCGAGCAGCGTGCAGTGCGCAGCCTCCGTGACGACCTCGCATCCGGTCGGTGGGCCGAACGCAACCACGACCTCGTCGATCTCGACGCGGCAGAGCTTGGGCTTCGCCTACTGATCGCCTGAACCCGCCACCGGCTCGCACCGGTCAACGGTCCTTGAACCCCGAAGCCCGGGCAATTGCGGTTGGGTCTTCGTCCCGAGGACCGTTGTCAGCCTTCTGCCAACCCATGCCGGTAGGCGTAGCGTGTCGCGTCGCTGCGGCTGCGAGCTCCGATCTTGGCGAAGGTGTTGTTGATGTGCGTTTTGACCGTCGACTCTCCGATGAACAGCGACGCGGCGATCTGCTGGTTCGTCATGCCTTGTGCGATGAGCTTCAGAATCTCGACCTCCCGGGGGGTGAGCCCGTCGGGGTTGCCCCAGCGATCTGGCGGTACGGGGTGGAGCGGGCCTGGCCGTAGCATGGCCGCCACAAGGCGCCGGGAGACGGCGGTGTCGAAGGTGGACTGACCAGACGCGGTGGCGCGGAGAGCCGCTGCGATCTCGGCTCGGCCTGCGTCCTTGGTCAGATAGCCGCGGGCACCTGAACGAAGGGCCGCCGCGATCGAGTCATCGTCGGCGTACGTGGTCAGGACCAAGACCGCGACCTGTGAATGCTGCCGGGTGATGCGCTGTGTGGCTTCCACCCCGTCCATCACCGGCATCCGCAGGTCCATCAGCACAACGTCAGCAGAGGTTTCCTCCAGCAGCCGAAGCGCGCCCTCGCCGTCGCCCGCCGAACCGACGACCTCGACGTCGTCCAGCAGCCCGAGCAGGGCCACCAGGCCTTCCCTGACGATCTGCTGGTCGTCTACAACGATCACGCGGATCATCGTGGTGTCGCTCACGCCGGTACCTCCGCGACCACCTGCCAGCCACCCCACTTCTCCGCAGTGGTGAGTTGACCACCCACGAGGGCGAGCCGTTCGCGCATGCCGGTCAGTCCGTACCCCGCAGGCCGCGCGCTGCGGTCGCCTTCAGCCGGTTCGGGAACGGACTCGTTGCGGACCACGAGGTTCACGGTATCGACGTGGTAGTCGAGCCGAACCGTGATCGCGGCGTGCGGGGCGTGCTTGGCGGCATTGGTGAGCGCCTCCCGCGCGGTGCGCACCAGGCAGACGGTGACGGCCGGCGGCAATGAGCGCGGCGTCCCGCCGACCTCGGCGTGAACGACCGCTGAATGGTTGCCGCGATGAGCTTCCACAAGCTGAGCCAGCGCCTCGGCCAGCGGCGGTATGTCCTCGCGCAGCGCGGCCACCGCGTGTCGTGCCTCGGACAAGCCCTCGACGGCCAGCCGACGGGCCCGCCGTACTTGTTCCAACCCGCCGTCCAGGTCGTGCTTCTCGCTCAGCAGCGCGTCGGCCAGTTCCAGTTGCACACCCAGGGCACCGAGGGAGTGCGCGAGGACATCGTGGAGTTCGCGGGCGATCCTGGTCCGTTCGTCCAACGCGGCGGCTCGCGCGTGCTCGGCCTGGGCGCGCTGAGTCTGTTCCAGCAGCCGGTGGGCGTGCTCGGCCTGGACACGGTACTGCCGCCGGCTGAGTCCGAGCACGACGACGACCAGCATCACCGCGGCGTTGCCGAACGCGTCACTGGCTGATCGCTCCGAGAACACGCACGACAAGGTGGCCGCCATGACCGTGGCACCCGTCATCGTAATGATCACGAGTGGGCTCGGCCGCGTGTGCATGGAGAAGGCCACCAGCCCGACACATGACATGATCATCGCGGTGCCGTCGGCGGTCGAGCCGACAGCCGGCGCCGCGGCCAATGCCGAGGCGCCCAGCACGACGAGGGCGCTCGTCGGCGCTCGTCGCTCCAGGAAAACGAAGGCCGCCCAGCCGGCCAGGCTCAGGCTCAGCAGCGTCCAGGTGATGTCGGTGAGCATGCCCGAACGTGCCGTCAGCGGGGCGGCCACCATCATGATCGTGCCGACCAATCGCTCGACTCGCCATCCTGGTGACAGGTAGACCCGCCAGGACGGCCGTTTCGCCTGGCGCGGCGCGTCGATCATGTGGTGGCTCCCGGGACAGGACGTTCGTCAGTGGCGAAGGTTGGCGATGAGTTCAAAGGCGAGCAGCCGGTAGGCGAGGAACCCCACCAGAACAACCAGCCCCACGACAACCAAGGCGACTATAGACTTTCCGCCCACTTTTCCCCCATTCGTGCCGAGAACCCAGCTCATGACCACCTTGATGAGGTCGAGCCGGTTCGCGTCTCGTCTGTTCATGTGACGGAACCGTACGGATCAGGCAGGTGATCGCCACACCTCCGCGGGATGGAGATCGGGGTGGAGCTCGGGTGGAGAGGCATTCGTGCGCGAACTCGGCGGGCGCCTCCTCCGAGCTGACCGAGGAGCCCGGCCCGGTGCTTCCGGAGGTCTGCCCGCCGGCCCGACCCTCAGTACACCTCGATCCTGTTGGCGTTGATGTCGTCCAGCAGGCGGATGCTTCTGCTGTACCGCTCGGCGGTGTCGGAGCCGACCGGCAGCGCGGCCGTGTCCTGGGCGTAGAGCACCGCGGCGCGCACGGTGCCGGGGCTGGAGCTGATCGCGGTGTCGGCGTTGATGCGCCTGGTCGCCAGGTTGAAGTACGTGCCCAGGAGGTGCTCGGTGAGCACGCTCTTCGGCGAGTTGTCGGCGGTGAAGGCCGCCGTGATCTCGGCGGCGGTCAGGGCTCCGCCCCGGTCGGTGTCGTAGCGCTGGTCGGTGGCCTGGATACGGGCCAGGAACTCGGCTGTCCACTGGCCGGCGTGGTTCTTCCAGAAACCCTTGGAGCGCGGATCGCGGGCGGGCGGCACGGCCGTGACCCCGGTGGTCGCCGAGGCGGTGACCGGGGCGAAGGTGCACGCCCCGCCGGCGTTCTTGTAGCGCACGGACACGTCGCTCGTGTACGTCGTGCCCGCCGGGGCCAGCAGCGTCGGCCGCGCGGTGAAGACGATCGCGCGGTCGCCGGACCTGGCAGGGACGGCGCCCACGTTCCAGACCAGGGTCCGGGTGCCGTCGTCGTTGAGCGTCACCGAGTCGGGTCGGGGGCCCGTTCCCAGGTCGAGCGCCTGGCTGTAGTAGACGCCGGACGGGAGCGTGGCGGTGACGACGGTGTCGGACGCGGCGCCGCCACCGGTGTTCGCGTACGTGACGGTGTAGGTGACGGCCTCGCCGGCGTTGACCGTGGGGGTCGCGGTCTGGTTCACGGTCAGGACCGGGGCCCGGACCGTGGTGGTGGCGCGGTCGGTGTTGTCGTCGGTGTACGGGTCGGGGATGCCGTCGGTGTCCTTGCCGGTGACCGTGGCGGTGTTGGTGACCACGGTGCCGTCGTTCGTGGCGCAGGGCACCCGGTAGGTGAACGGGGGTGTGACGGTGTGGACGGCGCCGTTGGCCAGGTCCGGGAGCGAACGGTGGTGCGCGGTGCCGTCGGGAAGCGTGTCGGTCACCGAGAGGGCGGTGGCGGTGCCGGGGCCGAGGTCGGTCACGGTCACCGTGTAGGTCACGGTGTCGCCGCCGACGGCCTCGGTCCGGTCGGCGGACTTGGTGAGCTTGACGTCGGCCTGCTGGAACCTGGCGCGGATCATCTGCGCGGTGAGTTCCTGCGGCAGGCCGCGGCGCGCGCCGTCGGCGAAGAACCTGGCGTTGAGGCGGGGGTTGTACTGGATGTTGGACCAGTCGTCGAAGCCGTGCAGGTCTTCCAGGTCCTTGTCGGGGCACTCGTCCAGGATGCGGGTGATGTTGGCGGCGGTCTCGCCCTGTCTTGTGCCGTTTCCGTTCCAGTCGATGAATCCGTTGGTGGCGGCCACCGTTCTGGGCTTGCCGCCGACGCCGTACACGATCTGGCGATCGGGGCTCGCGTACACCCCGGAGTTCTCGTCGAGTTCGCTCTCCGGCAACGACACGGTGAGAGCCGTGCCCCTGGCCGAGCTGCTGTAGTCCAGCGGCCGGATGGGGTCGTAGTCCTGGAACTGGTAGGAGTAGTTCATCACGCTGAGGTAGTTGGGTTTGCAGTTGACCTTTTCGTCGCCGCCATGGCCCAGGCCCAGCGTGTGTCCCAGCTCGTGCATGAAGGTGGCCTTCTCGGCGTTCACCCGCCCGCCCAGTTCCTGGAACTCCTTGGGGGTGAACACGCCCATCGTGACGACGAAGTCGTTGCCACCTCGGGGGCTGGTGGGGTCCCACTCGGCTATGCCCGACCCGTTGGTGTTCCCGTCCTCGTCCTCGACGCGGTCGCCGAAGATCATGTAGCGGTACACCATGTTCTTGGCCTTCAGGATGTTCGCGCAGTTCGGGCTGGAGCGGTCGGCGGCGGTGCCGAAGGCGCCCGCGCAGGTGCTGTTCCGCGCGCCGTTCTTGATGAAGCTGAAGTTGTCCGGTTGTCCGTCGTTGTCCGGGACGAAGCGGAGCACGGGCACGTGCGGCAGTTCCTCGTCGATGTCCAGCATGTGGAGCCCGACGCCCAGGTACTTGCCGCCCGGGTACGGATCGACCGGTGCGCGGTCGAACGCGCCGACCACGTCCAGGAGGCCCAGGTAGTCGGGCCGGAATCCGGTCATGTAGTCGACCTCGACGAACAGGTCCTTCCGGTACGGCAGAGCGTTGTAGGGCGGGTCGCCCAGCGGCAGGTCCACGGTGCCGTCGATGTTGGCGTCGAGACCCAGACCGGGTGTCTCCCAGGCGTTCTGTATGCCGTCGCCGTCGCTGTCGCCGCCCGCGTTCCTCGCCAGGTCGAGGCAGTGCGGGGTGGTGATGGTGAAGTACCCGCGGGCCGAGTCGACGCCGCCGGCCTCGCTCTGCCCCGTCAGAGACAGGATGCCCGCCCCCTGCTGGGCGGTCAGGCCGCCACCGGTGAAGACGCAGGTGTTCAGATCGAACGTGATGTCCAGGTCATCTCCGGGCTGGCCCCAGTCGATGGGGTCGTCAGGGGTCGCGTCGTCCTGGTCCCACAGTTCCAGGTGGATGTCGATGGGGTTGTGGGTGCTGTCGACCTTCTCGCTGTGGACCCAGTTGGTCCTGAAGTCGGGACCGTGGGCGCAGCAGAAGTCGGCCTTGCCGTCGAAGTTCTTGCCGTCGATCCGGAACTTCGGGTAGTAGTCGTTCGGGCACGACTCGCCTGCCCCCTCGCCGCACTCCACCTCGACCACCCGGTACAGGTGGACGGTGACCGTCACATCCTCGGCCTGGGCCGCGGCGGGCGCGAGATACGCCAGCACCACGAGCAACGCGACCAGCGATCGAGCCAACCATCTCATGGCGCGGTCCTCTCCGAACTGTCCGGATTCCGATGATCGCCCGAACGGACCCTTGCGGCATGAGTAGGCCCATACTCAATCCCGAAGCACTCCCGAAGCCCCAGAATCGGGTGTGTGGATCTCCTCGGTAAGCGCGAGAAGCCATCTCCGGGTCACTACGACGGGTTCATCTCCTACAGCCGAGCCGCCGACGGCCGCCTCGGCCCCGCCCTGCGCGACGCCCTCCACCAGTTCGCCCGCCCCTGGTACCGCCTGCGCGCCCTGCGCGTCTTCTGCGACGCCCGCAGCCTGTCCGCCTCGCCGGGCCTGTGGACGACGATCGACGCCGCGCTGGACGCGTCGCGCTGCTTCATCCTGCTGGCCTCGCCCGACTCGGCGCGCTCCGTCTGGGTCCGGCGGGAGGTCGAGCACTGGCGGTCGCTCGCGGCGCAACGGCCCATGCTCATCGTGCTCACCGACGGCGAGCTCGTCTGGGACCACGAGGCGGGGCACTTCGACGACACCCTGACCACGGCCCTGCCCGAGTCGCTGCTCCGGGGCTTTTCCGAGGTGCCGCTCTGGGTGGACCTGCGCTCGATCCGCACCCAGACCGACCTGTCCCTCGGCAACCCCGCCTTCCTCGACGCCGTCGCGACGCTCGCCTCCGCCCTGCACCACCGCCCCAAGGACGAGCTCGTCGGCGAGGACGTCCGCCAGCACCGTCGGGCCCGGCGGTTCCGGCGGTTCTCCTGGACGGGGCTGTCCCTCCTGACCGCCGCGGCGGTGGTCAGCGCGGTGGCCGCGGTCGACTCGGCCAACCTCGCGCGGGCGCAGCGGGACAGGGCGGAGGCGCAACACCGGAGCGCGGTGTCAAGCCTGCTGGTCACGCGCCGGGAACAGGTCCGTGACCCGGTGGTGGCCGGGCTCCTGGCCGCCGCGGCCTGGCGTTTCAAGGCGACCGCCGAGGCGCGCCACGGCATGCTCGCCTCCCTGGCGACCCCCGCCAGGGCTGTCCTGAACGGCCTCGGCGACATCAAAGCGCTCGGCCCCGACGGCAAGGTCCTGGCCGGCGACGACCGGACCATGCGCCTGTGGGACCCGGTGACCCGCCGCTGGATCGGGAGCCCGTTCACCGCGGATTTCCGGTTGGCGATGTTCGGCCACGACGGCCGGACCCTGGTCACCCTCGGAGAGGACGGAACCGTCCGGCTGTGGGACACCACGACCTGGCGGCAGATCGGGACCACTTTCACCGGCCCGGGCGACGTGATCGCGGCCCTGGCTCTGAGCCCGGACCGCGTGACCCTGGTCACCGTCGGGTCCGACGAGAAGATCCGGCGGTGGGACACGGCGACCTGGCGGCAGATCGGGGCTCCGCTCACCGGTCACACCGACGACGTCGAGTCTCTGCGGATCAGCCCGGACGGCACGACCCTCGCCAGCGCGGGTCGCGACGGGGCCTGGCTCTGGAACCTCGCCACCGGGAAGGGGAAGCCGCTCGGCGGCCGCACCGGCACCGTCCGGTCGGTCGCGTTCAACCCGGATGGCGGGATCCTGGCCACCGGAGAGGACGACGGAGAGGTCCGGTTGTGGAACTCCGTCACGGGCGACGCGATCAACAGCCCGCTGCGAGGTCATGACGGGCCCGTCAGCGCCATCGCGTTCAGCCCGGACGGCAAGACCCTGGCCACCGGAAGCTGGGACCAGACCATCCGGCTGTGGGACCCGGCGACCGGCCGTCAGGTCGGGGACACGCTCACCGGCCACACCTACAGCGTCTCGGCCGTGGCCTTCAGCCCGGACGGCGCACTCCTGGTCACCGGCAGCACGGACCGGACCGTCAGACTGTGGGATCCGGCGGCGCGGCGGCCGATCGGAGACCCGCTCAAGGGCCACACCGAGGAGGCCATGCCACTGCTGTTCAGCCCGGACGGCAAGACGCTGATCAGCAGCGGTATGGAGGAGACCGTCCGGCTGTGGGACCCCGGGACCGGACGGCAGCTCGGCAAGCCGATCGGGACGCCGAACGCCTACGGCAACAACGCCTGGCCCATGTCGCTGAGCGCGGACGGCGAGACCTTGGCCATCGCCGATCCCGACGGAGAGATCCAGCAGTGGGGCATGGCGGACCGGCAGCCGATCGGAGAGCCGATCCAGGCCGGTCAGAGCATCTATTCGGTGGCGTTCAGCCCGGACGGCGAGACACTGGCCGTCGGCGGCGGCAACGGGACGGTCTCACTGTGGGATCCAGCCACCCGGCGCCCGATCGGGGTGCCGATCCGGGCCGGGACCGCCCCCGTTGAGGCGGTCGTCTACAGCAGGGACGGCAAGAGCCTGGCCACCGCCTGCGACGGAACCATCCGGCTGTGGGACATGGCGACCCGGCGGCAGATCGGGAACCCCATGGAGGGCCTTCCGTCGATGGCGTTCAGTCCGGACGGAAAGCTCCTGGCCGCCCTCAGCGACGACGGGACCACCCGGCTGTGGGACACCAGGACCCAGCAGCCGTCGGGAGATCCGGTCAAGGGCCATGGCGCGGTGGCGTTCAGCCCTGACGGCCAGACCCTGGCCACCGAAGGCGAGGACAGGGGCGTCCAACTGTGGCACGTGCCAACCAGGAGGCCGATCGGCAACCCGCTCAAGGGCCACACCGAGGACGTCGTGGCGCTGGCGTTCAGTCCCGACGGCCAGACCCTGGCCAGCTCCGACAACGCCGGAACCATCCTGCTGTGGAAGCCGGGCATCCCGTCGGAGCCGATGACAACGGTCTGCGCGATGGCCGGCCGTTCGCTCACCAAGGAGGAGTGGACCCGCTACCTCCCAGGCGGAGAGCCCTTCCAGAAGATCTGCTGAAGCCGCCGGGGCGGTGGTGCAGACTGCCGCACATACGCGGACGCATGGTGCGCTCCGCATCTGTTCAGATGCGCGTGCCGTCCTTAGCGTTCTCCCAACCTGGTCTCTTGGGAGGACACCGTGGCCTCTGCCGTCGACGACTACTCACTCAGCCGAGTACCTACGACCGCCCGCTACCCCTGGTGGTCGGTAGCCGTTCAGCGCTTCGGGCAGGTGTCCGCGCTGACCCAGTTCATGCTGGGCGCCGCCCTCGGCTTCGGCCTCAGCTTCTGGGACGCGTTCTGGGCCCTGACGTTCGGCGCGCTCATCCTGGAGTTCGGGATGATCCTTGTCGGGATCATCGGCATGCGCGAGGGGCTGTCCACCTCCATGCTCGCCAGATGGACCGGCTTCGGCCGCGGCGGCTCCGCGGTCATCGGCCTGGCCATCGGGATCAGCCTGGTCGGCTGGTTCGGCATCCAGTCCGGGGTCTCCGCCCGCGGCCTGCACGCCTTGATCGGCGGCCCGCCGGAGTGGGTGTGGGCCATCGGCTTCGGTCTGGCGGTCACCGCCATCGTGATCGCCGGGTTCCGCTCGATGGCCTGGACCGCCTACGTCACCGTCCCGCTGTTCCTCGCCCTGGTGGCCTGGTCGATCATCTCGGAACTGGGCGGGCATTCCCTGGGCGCGCTCGTCTCCTCCCCTCCGCCGGGACCGCCCATGACCGTGCTGCAGGGCACGGCGCTGGTGGCGGGCAGTCTCATGGTCGGCGCCGTGATCACCTCCGACATGACGCGGTTCAACCGCACCGCGGGCGACGTCATCAAGCAGACCGTCATCGGGGTCACCCTCGGCGAGTACGTCATCGGGCTGGCCGGAGTGCTGCTGGCGCATGCTGTCGGCAGCTCCGACGTCATCTCGATCGTCGTCTCCTCCGTCGGTCTCGTGGGAACCCTGGTGATCGTCGCCGGTACGTTGAAGATCAACGACTGGAACCTCTACTCGGCCGGCCTCGGACTGCTCACCTTCATCGGCGTGGTCAGCGGACGCCGCCCCAGCCGCGTCGTGATCACCCTGTTCGTCGGCGTGGCGGGAACGCTGCTGGGGGCGGCCGGCATCCTCGACCGGTTCACCGACTTCCTGATCCTGCTGGGCGTGGTCTTCCCGCCGATCGCGGGAATCATGATCGCCGAGTACTTCGTCGTCCGCCGCTGGCGTGACCGGCTCGCCGAGGGCCTCGCCAACGACGCCGCCCCGGCCAGCGCCCCCATGTGGGTGCCCGCGACACTGGTCGTCTGGATCGTCTCCACACTCGTCGGCGTGTTCGTCACAGCCGGTCTGGGCAGCGTCAACTCGCTGGTGGCCGCCTTCGCGCTCTACGTGGCGTGCGGACGGCTCGGCCTGATCACCGAGGTCGGCACCAGCCGGACCGAGAGCGCGGAAAGGGTGAGCGCATGAGGATCGGCATCGACGTCGGCGGCACGAACACCGACGCCGTCCTGATGGACGGCAACCGGGTCGTCGCCGCGGTCAAGCGCAGCACCAGCAAAGGCGTCACCGACGGCATCGTCTCCGCCGTCGAAGGCCTGCGGCTTCAGGAGCCGGTGCAGGCGGTGATGATCGGCACCACGCACTTCATCAACGCGCTGGTGGAAGCCGACCGGCTCGCACCCACGGCCGCCGTACGGCTCGGGCTGCCCGCCACCACGGCGCTGCCGCCCTTCATCGACTGGCCCGACCCGCTGATCAAGGCCGTCTCCGGACGCGGCTACCTGTGCCACGGAGGTCACGAGTTCGACGGGCGGACCATCTCCGAACTCGATGAGGACGAGCTGCGCCGTACCGCGCAGGACATCAGCGCCCGCGGCATCCGCTCAGTGGCGATCTCCTCCATCTTCTCCCCGGTGAACATCGAGTTCGAGGAGCGGGCCGCGCAGATCCTGACCGAGGAACTGCCCGGCGTGCCCATCTCGCTCTCCCACGAGATCGGCAGGATCGGGCTGCTGGAACGGGAGAACGCCACCATCGTCAACGCGGCGCTGCGCGAACTGGCCGACGACATCGTGGACGGGCTGCGCCAGGCCATGGCCGGACTCGGGATCGCGGCCCCTCTCTACCTCAGCCAGAACGACGGCACGTTGATGCCCATCGACCACGCCCGCCGCTATCCGGTGGCGACGTTCGCCTCGGGCCCGACGAACTCGATGCGCGGAGCGGCCTACCTGTCCGGTCTGACCGACTGCGCCGTCGTCGACATCGGCGGCACGACCAGCGACGTGGGCGTGCTCCACGGCGGCTTCCCCCGGGAGGCGACCACCGACGTCACCGTCGCCGGCATCAGGACGAACTTCCGCATGCCCGACGTGCTGTCGATCGGCATCGGCGGCGGCAGCCGCGTGCACCCGGGCCCCCGCATCGGCCCGGACTCCGTCGGATACCTGCTCGCCGAGCACGCACTGGTCTTCGGCGGCTCGACCCTGACCGCGACCGACGTCGCCGTCGCCGCGGGCCGCGCCGACATCGGCGATCCCTCGCTGGTCTCGCACCTGGACAAGGACCTAGTCGACGCGGTCCTGCGGCGCATCGCCGACGACGTGGCCGAATCCGTCGAACGCATGCGGACCAGCCCCGAACCGCTGCCGGTCGTGGCCGTGGGCGGCGGCTCCATCCTCCTGCCCGACGAACTGGCAGGGTGCGGCCAGGTCCGCAGGCCCGGCCACTACGCGGTGGCCAACGCGATCGGCGCCGCCATCGCCCAGGTCAGCGGCGAGGTGGACCGCATCTATACGGTCGCGCCGGGACGCAGGGAGAAGATCCTCGACGAGGCCCGGCAGGAGGCGGTGGACCGGGCGATCGCCGGCGGCGCCAGACCCCGCAGCGTCGACATCGTCGAGCTCGACGAGATCCCGCTGCCCTACCTGCCGGGCGACGCCATCAGGATCAAGGTCAAGGCGGTCGGAGAGCTGTCGGTCGAGGAGGCCACGCATGCGTGAGATCAGGCTGGAACACCTGGCCGACATCGCCACAGGCGCAGCCGTCCTGGGCACCGGCGGCGGCGGGGACCCCTACATCGGGCACCTGATGGCCCGCGCCGCGCTCCGCGAGTACGGGCCCGTCACCCTCACCCCGCTGCAGGAGGTGCCCGACGACGCGATGGTGCTGCCGGTAGCCGGCATGGGCGCGCCCACCGTCATGGTGGAGAAGCTGCCGTCGAGCACGGAGATGTCCGACGCCGTCGAAGCCCTGTGCGGCTACCTGGGCCGCCGTCCCACCCATATCGCCTGCGCCGAGGTGGGCGGGGTCAACTCGCTGATCCCGGTCGCCGCGGCGGCCAGACTCGGCCTGCCGCTGATCGACGCTGACGGCATGGGCCGGGCCTTCCCCGAACTGCAGATGTTCATCCCCGCCCTGTACGGCGTGCGCGCCTCTCCCATGGCGATGGCTGACGACAAGGGCAACCGGTCGGTCCTCGACACCGTCGGCAACCACTGGACGGAACGGCTGGCCAGAGCAACCACCGTGGAGATGGGCGGCTCGGCCACCACCGTCCTGTACGCCATGGACGGAGCCCAAGCCCGACGGTCCATGGTGCCCGCCACCCTCTCGCTCAGCGCCGAGCTCGGCGCGCTGGTGGCCGCCGAGCGCGGTGATGCCGCGAAGGCGGTCGCCGAACGGCTGGGCGGCCGCGTCCTGTTCACCGGCAAGGTCGTCGACGTCGAACGACGCACCCAGGGCGGCTTCGCCCGCGGCACGGCCAGGCTCCAGGGAGCGGGCGAACTGCGGCTGTCGTTCCAGAACGAGCACCTGCTGGCGGAGCTCGACGGCGTCCCCGTGGCCACCACGCCCAACCTGATCTGCGTCCTCGACCAGCAGACCGGCGACCCGGTGACGACCGAGGCGCTGAGGTACGGCCATCGCGTCACCGTCCTGGCCGCCCCGTGCGACCCGCGCTGGCTGACCCCCGAGGGCCTGGCGCTGGCCGGGCCCAGATACTTCGGCTACGACCTCGACCCCGTGCCGCTCTAGGCCCGTGCCACTCTAGAGACGTGCTGGAAGAACGGGACGTCGCCGCGCTCGAACGCGGCTGCCTCCTGCTCGGCTCCGGCGGCGGCGGTCGCACGGCCACCGCCGCCCGGCTGCTGCGGACCAAACTACGCGCGGCCCCCGTACCGCTGCTGCCCCCGGCCGACCTGCCGGGCGACTCGGTGATCGTCCCGGTAGGGCTGGCCGGAGCCACCGAGATGCTGGAGGAGAAACCGCCGTCGGGCGCCGAGATGGCGGCCGCCGTCGCGGCCGTCGCCCGCTGGAGCGGCAGCAAGGTCGACGCGATCATGTCCATCGAATCGGCAGGCATCAACGGGCTGATGGTCTTCTGCTGCGAGCGGCCCGTGGTCGACGCCGACCTCATGGGGCGCGCCTTCCCCAGACTGGGGCAGTCGTCCACCTCTCGCAAGGGCGTGCAGGCCGGCCCTTATGCGCTGGTGGACGCCTCCGGCCGTACCACGGTCATGGACCGATTCGATCCCGAAGCGGGCGAGCGGCTCATGCATGGCGCCCTGCAGGCCGGCGGCGGATGGGCCGCGTTCGCCCACCGGCCGATCCGCGTGGCCGACCTGCCCGATCAGGCCATCGTCGGCAGCCTCTCCCGGGCTCTGGCCCTCGGCCGTGCCATGCTGGCCCTGCCGGAGCGGGCGCCCCGAGCCCCGGCCCTGGGCGGGCACCTGCACGGAGCCGGGCGCGTCGTCGAGGTGGTCAGGTCGGCAGCCGGCGGCGGCAGGGTGACGATCCTCGACGACGACGGCGCGGTGTTGCGCGTGGAGATGGAGAACGAATACCAGGTCGTCTTCGCCGACGGCGTGCCCGTCGCCACGACGCCGGATGTGATCTGCCTGCTCGAAGCGAGGACGGGCCGTCCCCTGGCCTGCGACGAGATACGGCAGGGCCCACGCGTCGAGGTGCTCCAGCTGCCCGGCCCTGCCTTCTGGCGGCGCCCCGACCGGCTACCGCAGGTCGGGCCGGCCGCCTTCGGCATCGACGTGCCGCCGCGCCTCCTGCGAGGCCGGCGGCCATGAACCCGGCTGTGAACCCCGCTATGAACCCGCCATGAACCCGGCCATGAACATCGCCGGCCTCCTGGACCGAGCCGAGCTGACCGTTCTCGGCGGGCCGGCCACGCCAGGACGGCAGGTGACCGGCATCCGCATGACGGTGGCCGCGGCCGGCACCGGCGACCTGGTCGTCCTGCTCGATCCCGACCGGACCAGCTGGCGGCTGGACGCCGAGCTCAGCAAGGCCGTCGAGGCGGGCGCCGCGGCACTGATGGTGCCGGGGACCGATCCGCTGCCGAGCAGCACCGTCCTGCTCGCCGAGCGGCTGGCCACGCCGGTGCTCGGCTGCCCGGGCGACCCGCTGGAGACCGCCGTACGGCTGGCCGTACAGATCGCCTCCTCCGACGTGGATGTGGCCAGGCGGGTGCTCGCCGCGCACCAGGCGCTCGACATCGGCACTCCCACCCTGGAGGAGATGCGCCGGCTGGCCGGCACCGTGGTGCGGGCGGAGATCACAGTGCTGGCCAGGGACGGCGCCCTGCTGCTCGGCCCGCCCATCGGCGAGCAGGTCCGCGTGTCGCTGCCGGTACGGCAGCGGCTGGCGGACGGCGGCGTCGCCGTACCGGTGCTCGCGCCCGACGCGCGCAGCGCGGAGTTGTGGCTCGTCGTGGCAGGGACGGCCGGCGCCGAGGAGGTGCTCGCCGTGGCCGCGGCCGCCGCCCAGCGGTCGCTGGCCCTGCGCAGGCTGGAGCTGGAACGCGACGCCAGACGCAGCTCCGCCCTGCTCGGCGAGCTGCTGCAGGCCGGCGACGACCCCGGGCCCTCCCTGCGGCGGCGGGCGGCGGAAGCTGGCTGGCGGCTGGACGGCTGGCACACCGGCATCCGTATCGACGTGAGCCGTCCCGTCGACGTGGTGACCCTGACCGGCGACATCGTCGCCACCCTGTCGGCGGAGTCCGTCGAAGCCGTCGTCGTCGCCGAGGACGGCGGCTGGGTCGCATGGGTGAGCACCGACGTCGAGCCGGACGCCGACGCGGTGAACCGGCTGGCCCTCCTGGTACGCCAGGCCCAGCGCCGCATGGCCGACCTGGACCCGCTCGTCGGCATGGCCCGCCCGCACCACGGCCCCGGCGGCATCGCGCGCAGCCTGTCGGAGGCGCGTGACGCCGCCCGGCTGGCCGCCGCCCGCGCCGAGACAGGCAAGTTCGTCCACGTCGACCGGCTCGGACTGGCCCAGCTGCTGCTGGCCTGGACCAGGACCGACACCTTCGTCCCCGCGGCCAGATCCCTGCTCGCCGCGCTGGCCGCCGAACCCGGCGACCTCACCAGAACGCTGACCGTGTACCTGGACACCGAGTCGTCCCTCATCGACACGGCGGCCGTGCTCGGCGTTCACCGCAACACCGTCACCCGCAGGATCGACAAGATCGAGCGGCTGCTCGGCGTCGACCTCGCCGATGCCGACACCCGCCTGGCCCTCCATCTGGCCTGCCGTGTCGCCGCCTCGTGACGTCGCCGGTCCTTACCCGGCGGGCTCCCCGCGCCCGCCCTGACCGGCGAGGACCGTCAGGGACTCCTTCACGTAGTAGAGCAGAGGGCGCGCGCCCATCGAGGTGCCACTGCTCCAGCGAGCCGAAGTAGACGCCGAACCAGTAGGCCCTGGCGGTGACACGGGCCCTGGCCGGGCTCTCCCCCTGGCTCGCAGCACCTCGGCCAGGCGCTCGGCCGCGTTGTCGAGCGAGCCGTAGACGGCGGCCCGCACGGCCGGCAGCCTACTCGCTGGCATTCTTCGACCGCCACCTGAAAGGCGCTCCCGCCCCACTCCTGGACGCGCCGCCCGGACAGCACTACCCCGGCGTGCGCTTCGAAAGCCGCGCGTGAACCTACGACCGCGCGGCCGCGCACAGCCTTACAAGGGAAGAACTCATGGCCCTCTCCCTCGATCATCCTGGGTGCGCGCCGGAGGGCGTGGCCGGGGACGGCACCGCCCCGGCCACGCGGACGGCCTCTCCCGGCGCCAGCGTCGCGCCCCGCTGGAACGCCGCGGCGAACGCCGCCTCGCCCAGGATGGCGGTCGCCGCCGCGGTGATCCGGTCGACATCACCGCGCTCGGCCTCGGGCAACGGGGCGCCGACGCTCCGGCGCGCCGCGTCCGCCGCGCCGAGCAGCAGCGCCGCGCGCCCGGCCGCGACACCGTCCGCGGCATCGTCAGCGGGGATGCCCGTCGGCAGCGCCGCGGCTCCCGCCAGCCCCTCGAAGGACAGGGCGAGGGCCCGCGGCTCGCCGAGGGAGGCGGCGATCTCCAGGCCACGCAGGTGGCAGGCGGTCGCCTCGGCCGCGTCGCCACGGAGTTCGGCGGTGAAGCCGAGCTCGGCGAGCACCAGATGCTCCCCGATCTGCGAGGACGGGTACTCGTCGCGCAGGCGGACGAGGTAGGACCGCGCCGCGTCCAGGTCGCCCGAGCGGCGCGCCCCGAGCGCGAGCCCCATGAGAGCGTGGACCTCGCCGTAGAGGTGTCCCTGCTCGACGGCCAGTTGCCGGGCCCGCTCGTGCAGGTCGTGGGCCCGGTCCCACTCGTGGGAGAGCAACGCCAGCCGGCCCAGCCCGGAGTGCCGGGCGGAGACCTCGCCCGCCAGGTCCAGCTCCTGCGCGATGCGCAGCCCGTCGTACTGCAGGCGCGCGGCCTCGGCGTAGTCACCCCTGATCTCGGCCAGCGTGGACAGCGGAGTGACCGCCTGCAGCTCGCCCCAGCGGTCGCCGAGCTCGCGGAAGGTCGCGGCGCTGCGCAGGCCGTCGGCCTCGACGCCGTCGAGGTCGCCGCCCACCAGCGCGTGCATGGCGCGCAGCCCGAGCACGGCGGCGCCGCCCCACCGGTCACCGGTGACGGCGAACAGGTCGAGCGCCCGTGCGTTGACCTTCTCGCCGGCCGCGGGGTCACCGGCGTGGAACAGGGCGTAGGCGTACAGCCAGACCGCGCGGCCGCGCCGTACCGGGTCCTCGATCGCCGCCTCGTCAGGTGCCGGTGCCGCGGGCCGCCCGCCGGTCAGCAGTGTGAAAGCGTGCTGCGCCAGGTGGAGCTCGGCGGCGTCGGGCGCGACGGCGAGAACGGGCGCCAGGGTGCGGTGCCCCTCGCCCAGCCGTCCGCGCAGCAGCCACCACCACGACAGCGCGGTGGCGAGACGGACGGCCCGGCTGCTTCCCTCGCCCGCCGCGGCCTGCCGTACCGCCTCTTCCAGCGCCGCGCGCAGGTTGGCGGCCTCGGCGTCGAGGCGGCCGAGCCATGCCCGCTGCCCGGCGTCGCGCAGCCGCGGCTCGGCCCGTTCGGCCAGGTCGAGGTAGTGCCGCAGGTGCCGGTCGCGCACCTCGGCGGTCTCGTCCGTCTCGGCCAGGCGGTCGCGCGCGTAGGCGGCCACCGACTCCAGGAGCCGGTAGCGAGGGCCCGCGGGACCGTCGGCCCTCACGACGAGTGACCGGTCGACGAGCCGGAGCACCAGCTCGACAACGTCTTCGGGGGCCACGCCGGCCCCTGCGCAGACCGCCTCGGCGGCGTCCAGGTCGCAGCCGTCGCTGTGCACGGCCAGGCGGCTGAGCACCGTGCGTTCCGGCGCGCTCAGCAGCTCCCAGCTCCAGTCGATCACCGCCCGCAGGGTCTGCTGCCGCGCCGGCAGGCCGTGCTGCCCGGAGGCGAGCAACCGGAAGCGGTGCTCCAGGCGTGCCGCCAGCTCCCGCACGCCGAGGCCGCGGACCCGGGTGGCGGCCAGTTCGAGGGCGAGCGGGATGCCGTCGAGCCGGCGGCAGATCTCCGACACGGGCTCGCGGGTGTCCTCACCCAGCGAGAAGCCGGGGTCGGCGGCGGTGGCCCGTTCCGCGAACAGCCGTACGGCGTCGGCGGGCGGGAGCGGTTCGACGACGAACACGGCCTCGCCGGGCAGGCCGAGCGGTTCCCGGCTGGTGGCAAGGACGCGCAGGCCGGGCGCGGCGCCGAGCAGCGCGTGCGCGAGGGCGGCCACCGGCTCGACGATGTGCTCGCAGTTGTCCAGGACGAGCAGGATCCGCCGGTCACGCAGGGCGGCGGCCAGCCGGTAGACGACGCGGTCGGCGGCCTGGACGGCGGCCGGCTGGATGACGGCTGGTTGGACGGCGGCGGCCTGGTCAGGGGCGGCCTGGTCAGGGGCGGGCGCGGCGGGCTGGTCGGCGGGCGCGGCGTCCGCGCCCGGCCCGGAGCCCGGCGGTGTGTCGTCCCTCACGCCGAGCACGTCGGCGACCAGCTGAGCGACGTCGGCCACGCCGCCGTGCTGCGCGGCGAGCTCGACCAGCCACACCCCATCGGGCGTGGCCGATCCGAGCCTGGTCCCGGCCGCCACCGCGAGCCGGGTCTTGCCGACTCCTCCTGGCCCGGTGAGGGTGACCAGGCGGGCGCCGCCGAGCAGCTCGCCGACCTCGTCCAGGGATCGCTCGCGACCGATCAGGGCGGTGAGCGGGGTGGGCAGGTTCGAGCCCGGGCGGGCCTCCCCCGCCACGGCAGGACTCACGGCGTCCGTGGGCTGCCGGTCCGGTGCCGGAGCGGGCGAAGCCTCGACACTCGGTGCCGACGCGCGCACATCGTCCCCGCCCCCAGCCGGGGACAGCAAGGCGGACCGGGCCCGGGCCGGGGACAGCCAGGAATCCCGGGCCTGCTCCGGGATCAGCGAGGCATCCTGACGCAGGATCGCACGGTGGAGCGCGGCCAGCTCGGGGCCCGGGTCGAGGCCGAGCTCGTCGGCCAGGCGGTCGCGCAGGTCGGCGTACGAGGCCAGTGCCTCGCTCTGGCGACCGGCCAGGTACAGAGCGCGCAGCTGGACGGCGCGCAGCCGTTCCCGCAACGGATGGCGGGCCACCAGGTCGGCGAGCTCGCCGGTCAGCAGGATGTGCTCGCCGGACTCCAGGCGGGCCTCGGCCTGCTCCTCCAGGACGGCCAGCCGCTGCTCGGCCAGGCGTTGCGCCGCCGTACGCGCGAACTCCTCGTCGGCGACGTCGGCGTAGGCCGGCCCGCGCCACAGCCGGAGCGCCTCGGTGAGCAGCGCGGCCCGCGCGCGGGCGTCGCCGGCCGAGCGGGCCGCGGCCACCAGGGAGCCGAACCGGTCGGCGTCGACCTCGTCGGTGCCGGGGTCGAGACGCAGCCGGTAGCCGGCCGCCTGGTGCTCGACGCGGTCGCGGCCGATGGCGCGGCGCAGCTGGGAGACCTTGGCCTGGAGGGCGTTGGCGGGGTTGCCCGGCAGGTCGTCGCCCCACAGGTCGTCGATGAGCCGGTCGGCCGAGACCGGCCGCCCCTCGTGGACGAGCAGATCGGCGAGCAGCGCCCTGACCTTCGCCTCGGGCACCCTCACCGGGTTGCCCGCGCCGTCCCACACCGTCAGGGGACCCAGAACACCGAACCGCATGGCTTGCACCGTACACATCGCTGATGGGCGGGGCGTCAGCGGACCGTCAGCGGCTCCGAAGCGCGGGCGAGCACAGTGATCCCTGTCAAGGACATCAGTACCGGATGGAAGGCACGATCATGGTTGACGCAGAGCAGACCCACCGCCTGTTGGAACCCGCCCGCCTCGGCGCGCTGAGCCTGCCCAACCGGCTGGTGATGGCGCCGATGACACGCACCAGAGCCGGAGCCGACGGCGTGCCGGGGCCGCTGATGGCCACCTACTACGCGCAACGCGCCTCCGCCGGGTTGATCATCGCCGAGGCCGCCACGCCGAACGCGGTGGGCAGGACCTATCCCAACATTCCGGCGATCTACGACGACGCGCACGTGGCCGGATGGCGGAACGTCACCGGCACCGTACGGGCCGCCGGTGGCCGGATGTTCCTGCAGCTGCAGCACGGCGGCCGGATCGGCCACCCCGACACCACCGGGCTGACGCCGGTCGCGCCGTCGCCGGTCCCGATGCCCGGCACGATCTTCACGCCCGGCGGGCACCAGGCCACCGTGGTGCCGCGGGAGATGACCGCGGACGAGATCCGCGCCACCGTCGCCGACTTCGCCGCCGCCGCCCGCAAGGCCGTCGAGGCGGGGTTCGAGGGGGTGGAGGTGCACGGCGCCAACGGCTACCTGATCCACCAGTTCCTGTCCGCGGCGACCAACCACCGCACCGACGGCTACGGCGGCTCGGTGGCCGGCCGCATCCGGTTCGCGGTCGAGGTGGTGCGGGCCGTCGCCGAGGCGATCGGCCCCGAGCGGGTCGGCCTGCGCGTCTCCCCCGGCGTCACCGCCAACGGCATGCACGAGGACGACGCCGACATCGAGGCCGTCTACCCCGCGCTGATCGGCGCGCTGGCCGACGCCGGACTGGCCTACCTGCACGTCGTCTTCGCCGACCCCGGCCGGCCGCTCTTCCACCAGCTCCGCCAGGCCTGGCCGGGCGCGCTCATCGCCAACCCGATGCTGCCGTGGCCCGGCCCGCTCCCGGCCGACGGCGGCCGGCGGGAAGCCGAGCGGCTGCTGGCCGCCGGAGCCGACCTCGTCTCGCTCGGCCGGGCCTTCCTGGCGAACCCCGACCTGGTCGAACGGCTGCGCGCCGGGGCGCCGCTCAACCCGCTGCGCGACAACCTCATGTACGTCGGAGGGGAGACCGGATACACCGACTACCCGGCACTGGCCGACACCCGCCCAGTCCTGCCGGAGCCGGCCGCCGCCTGATCATCCGCCCGGTCGGGAGCAACCCGGGTCCCGACCGGGCGGGATCGGTCCGGGGGTCCAACCGGCCTTCGGGTCCGGCATGGATCTGGCCCTGGGGAAGCGGTCCGCGGTCGGGGGGCCGCGAGTGGGCGCGGTGAGCGCCTTCTCGGTCTGCCGCCGGCAGGCCGCCTCGGCGAGCGTGGACGGACGCTTCACAGGTGAGTCGGCGCTGAGCGTCTCCGACGAGGCTGTGCCGCATGCGAGAGATCAGCGCGATCATGCAGGCTGCAGCCGCCCTGCAAGCGACACCTGATCAACTATCGGCGTCGGAACGGACAAGGCCGGCCCACCAGGCTCCGCCCTTCAGCGTGAGGAAGAACGATGGCATCGATCGTCTTCGGGACACTCGCCGTCATTGCATTGATCGTGGGCGTGGTGCTGTTCCTCGTGCTGCGGCGGAAGCCGCACACCCGGGTCGGGGCGTACGTCAGCGCGGCGTTCCTCCTCCTGGGCGCGGGGGTGCTCGCCATGGGCTCCATCTCGTTCGCGAGCCTGGAATCCGCTGCGCTGCAGACCTTCACGCCGGAGGAGCGCGCGGCGGCGGTGCCGTGCAACGCGGCGGTCCTGGGGGCCGAGGAGACGTCCAACAAGCTCAACGGACGCTACATCTGGCTGTTGCGGCTCCGCGTGACCCCTCAGGCCGGCAGCCCGTACGAGATCGAGCGCACTGCCCGGCTCACCCCGTCCATGGGGGAACGCCTGGAACGGGGCAACGTCGTGCTTTCCTGCCTGGTTTCCCCCACCGACCCCACCCGGATCGAGATCTCGGCCCTGGCCTGAGCCGTCGTAGGCGCGTAGCTTCTTGCATCTCACTCGCAAGACCGTGACCAAGGGGACTGACCAGGTCGCTTTCAAGGTGCTGCGAGCTCGGGAACCGTCACCGTATCCCGGCTGGACTCGGTGATCTCCTGGAGTTCATGCGGACTGAGGGGCTCTGAGACTCAACCCGGGGATGTTCAGTGTCTGTTGGGTAGTTCTGAGCCTTGGGTTCGTGGGAATCGGCGGGATAGGCCAACCAAGGAGACCGTAAGATGCAGGCGACCGACAAGCCACGCCACCACAGCCTCCACGTGGACGGGCTCGAGGTCTTCTACCGAGAGGCCGGCGCGGCGGACAAGCCCTGCGTACTGCTGCTGCACGGCTTCCCGAGCTCCTCGCACACCTTCCGGCACGTGCTCTCGCCGCTGGCCGAGGTGAGCCGGGTCATCGCCCCGGACCTGCCGGGCTTCGGGTTCTCCGCGGCGCCCGGCGTCGATGAGTACGAGTACACGTTCGCCAACCTGGCCGACACCGTCGAGGCGTTCCTGGAGCAGATCGGCGTCGACGAGTTCTTCGTCTACCTGCACGACTTCGGCGCCCCGGTCGGCTACCACCTCGCCACCCGGCGTCCCGAGCGCATCCTCGGGCTCATCGTGCAGAACGGCAACGCCCACGAGGACGGCCTGGGTAGCCAGTGGGACAGCACACGGGCCTTCTGGGCTGATCCTTCGGAGGCCAACCGTGCCCGGCTGCCCGAGTGGCTGAACTTCGAGGGCACCCGCGAGCAGTACCTGGGCGGGCTGCCGGAGCGGGTGCGCGACCTTCACCCGCCGGAGACGTGGCACCTGGACTGGGAGCGGATGTCGCGGCCGGGCAACATTGAAGCCCAGTTCCAGCTGTTCTGCGACTACGCCAGTCACGTCGCCCGCTTCGGCGAGCTGGCCGACTACCACCGGACCCGCCAGCCACCGTGTCTGCTGCTCTGGGGCCGCCACGACCCGTTCTTCGACCTGTCCGAGATCATGGGCTACGCGCGAACGCTCGACCGGCTCGAGATGCACGTCTACGACGCCGGCCACCTCCTGCTCGAGACCCACGCGCCCGAGTGCGCCGCGGCAATGGGGGCCTTCATCACCGATGTCACCGCCGAGCGCGCCATGGCTGACGGCATCGCCAGTCGTCGACGCTGACGTACGGCCGGGGACCACACGGTCATGTGCGGCATGCGTGCGCATCCGCTCCGGTGTCGGCGAGGCCGCCACCACAAGCATCCGGACCGCGTACGCACGTTACCTGCCACACCACGCTTCGTCGGCGGCCGGGGCGGGGCGCCGGGAGCGTTCGTGCCCGTGGGCCCTTGCGCGTCGCAGCCGGCGCAGTAGACGTCGCGTCGTCAGACGCGAGCATCGGCATGCCGGCTTGCTCAGTACAGCAGATCTGTGTGGCGGGGTCCCTCTCGTGATCTACGTCATGAGCCGTTCGGGCATGCCCCTCCGCCAGGGTCCGGCCACGTCAGCGGCTTGCGCTTCATCGTTATGGCTTCAGGCTTCTGCTGCCCACGATCGGGTGGCCAGGCCAAGCGAAAAGATCCAGCATTGACGGCGCAGCTCGTGTCAAGATGCTCCGCATGTCGAGTCGCGCACTGAGTTTCGGAGTGATGGCAGAAGCATACGAACAGTTCCGGCCGGGATATCCCGTGGAGGTTTTCCACAGAGTGATGGCATACGCGGCTCAGCCGGTTCGGACTGCCCTCGAAATCGGCGCCGGGACAGGTAAAGCCACCCGCCTGTTTGCTCAACAAGGAGTCACGGTCACCGCGACCGAGCCTGATGGGGCCATGCTCGCCGAGTTGCGTAAGCACGTACCGGCAAACGTCAGGACCGTGCAAGCCCTGTTCGAGGACTTGCGGCCGGGCGAGAGGTACGGACTGGTTTATGCGGCAGCGGCGCTGCATTGGACAAAACCGGAGGGGCGGTGGTCGCGCATGGCGGCGCTCCTGGAGCCTGGTGGCGTTTTTGCTTCGTTCGGCGGGCCGGTCCAGCTGGCTGACCCGGCTGTGGAGGAAGCTGTTCGCGTGGCACGGTCACCGTTTTTGGCGAGCGACGAGATTCCGTCTCCGGATGGGACGCCTCCGGAGCATGACATGCAGTGGCGGGGTACGGAGCTCCAGCGGTCGGAGTGGTTCGCTGATGTTCAGCAGTCCGTGGTCGAGCGGCGCCTGACGATGAGTGCTCGCGAGTACGTCGGCTATCTCTCGACGGTCTCGGCTTACCTCATGTTGCCGGCCTTGGAGCAAGAGCAGGTGTTCGGCCGGATCATGCAGGTTCTGCCCGCGACGGTGGAGATCACCGCCGACATCACCGTCCATGTCGCGCGCCGGCGCCGCGAACAGTAGTGCATCGCGTACTCCACCGCGTCCAGGAGGCTGCGCTCGGCGTTGGTCGACTCCGAGCCGATCGACTCGATCAGCGCGAACCCTCAGATCTCACCGACCCGTGATCAAGCCCGTGGCCCGTTTCTGCCGCATTCAGGTGGCACCCGTTGCCGGCCCCCATGCCGTGGTTGCGGATGGTAGGACTACTGCGCAGCGACCCTGCCAACGCGTCGACCGCCGCGATCACCGTGGTTCCCGGGGCGCCGTCAACCAACGTGACACCAGCCGCCATATAGGACCTGACCTGGGGAAGAAGCTTCCCGCGTCCAGCCCGGCGATTGTCCGTTGAGAGATCGCCTCATCGGACCCCGGCCGCATTACACTCACGTCCATGACCGCGACCATGATCGAGTTGGACGACGGTGCACAGCTACGTACGTGGACCGCGGGCTCGGTGATTCCGCAGAGATTTCCCGTGGTCATGGTGCACGGCGGTCCAGGGGTCCCCGACTATCTCGCCCCGGTCGCCGGCATCATCGACGACCTGTGCCTGGTCCACCGCTACGACCAGCGCGGCACCGGCGGCTCGTCCTGGCAGGGAGAGCACACGATCGTCCGCCACGTTCACGACTTGGCGCTGTTGCTCGATGCGTGGAAACACGACCGGGTCGTTCTGCTGGGGCATTCGTTCGGAACCAATATGGCCGGCTACTTCTTGCTGGCCCATCCCGAGCGCGTGGCCGGACTGATTCAGATCGCCGGGCCCTTCCTGGATCCATGGCGGGAAGCCGACCGAGCAGCACAGCGAGCACGACGCACTGACGAGCAGCAGACCAGGCTCGACGAACTCGATGCGATCGAATCGCGCACAGACGCCGAGGAGATCGAGTACCTCACGCTGTCGTGGTTCACCGACCACGCCGACCGAACGCGGGCATGGGATTGGGCGCTGGCATCAGCCCATACGCTGCGGCCCGTCAACTACGCGATGAACACCCAGCTCAACGCAGCGAAGAAAGCCGACCCGCTCGAATCACACGTGGACGAGCTTCGCGAGCACCTGCCGCCCGGCGCGGTGATCATCGGCGGGGCCGGCGACAGTCGCCCTGCTGATGCCCTGCGGCGTCTCGGAACACGCCTCAACTGCGAGGTCATCATCGTCCCGAACGCGGGGCACCATCCATGGCTGGAAGCACCAGACCAGTTCGGTGCGGCGCTCCGCGCTGCAGTGGAGAGGCAGACCCAAAGGGCCGGCTGACGGGTCAACGATCCCCTATGACGGACACCCTCCCGGCCCTCGACTCGGATCCACGTGTCGTACCAGTCACGGTCCAGGGTGTGGGCCCGACCCGTGGAGGTCAGACAGGCCAGTCCTGGCCGGTGCCACCGGCCGGGTCGCCAGGAGAACCAGCGTGCCGGAAGGACATCCTCCAGTCTCGCCCAATGCGACCAGATGGAACACACCGACCGACCTGAAAGAATCACCCTCACCGACTTCAGCGTGACGTGAGCAGACCGTTACTCAACAAGGCGGCGATTTCGACGCGCTCGGCCACGGCAAACGCGCCGTACGGCTGTGCCGCCCGAGACTGGTGGGCCAAAATGGCCCGCATGCCTACCGTGCCGGAAAATCACGTTGAGACCGCACATCCGTCCCGATTCAACGACTACGACAGAATCGCCGAGGGGTACACGGCCGAGAACGAGACCAGCCTCCTGAACGCGTACTACGAGCGGCCCGCGATGCTGGAGCTCGCCGGGGACGTGACCGGCCGGCGCATCCTCGACGCCGGCTGCGGCTCGGGCCCCCTGTTCCACGCGCTACGCGATCGAGGCGCCATCGTGACCGGCGTCGACGCGAGCGCCGGGATGCTAGAGCTGGCCCGGCGGCGGCTGGGCGCCGACGCGGACCTGCGGGTCGCCGACCTGGCCAGCCCACTGCCCTTCCCCGACGACGCGTTCGACGACGTCATCGCGTCCCTGGTGCTGCACTACCTGGAAGACTGGGGAGCGACACTGGCCGAGCTGCGACGCGTGCTGAGGCCTGGTGGCAGGCTCCTCGTCTCGGTCGAGCATCCTTTCGCCATCGCCCTCATGCGTCACTCGGCGGGCGACAAGATCCACTATTTCGAGACCCGTAACCGGACCGAAGAATGGACCATGGGTGGGCAGACCGCGCAGATGCGCTTCTGGGACCGGCCGCTGCACGCGATGACCGACGCCTTCACCGCGGCCGGCTTTCGCGTCAGCGTCATCAGCGAACCGCCGCCCGTGCCGGAAGCACGCGATGTGTTCCCCGAATTTCGCGAGTTCGCGGGCACGAGGATCCTGGCCTTCTTGTTCTTCGTTCTGGAAGCCGGCTAACGGCGCCTCGTAACAATCAATTGTGGTGACTTGGCGTTTCAGCAGGCGATTCCCGCCAACTGAAGCGCTCAGTCACAGCGATCAGCTCGGCCCGCTCGTGTCCCGCGCGGTCTACGGCCACCGCCTCACCCGACTCTCGCTCCGACCAAGAACGCGCGGTGCTCATCCCGAAGCGGACTTCGAGGAGTATGTGCAACTGAAGCGGGAGCGCGAGACCACCGCCGGCCGCGGTGAGATCGAGATGACGGTCCACACCTCCCCTAACTACGCCGATCGCGGGTTGGACGACACCCACCAGTGAAGCGCCCTGTCCATTTCACCCCCGGAGCCAAGGACGCCCTGCGCCTGGCGGTGCTGGTCCTGCGCGCGTCGATCGTCGATGTGCTGCCGAACTTGGCCGACGACCCGATGCCGCCGGGCGCCGTCCCTGACGCCGACATTGGTCACGCCCGCCTTCCGGGCGATCTACTCGTACGGCCCAGACCTGGAGTACGTGTCGGTCTGGGTCCCGCACATTCGACACCTGACCTGAGATCAGGGTGGGTTGAGAGCCCGGTGAGGTGGCCTGCCGGCGGGATTGGGGGGCTGGCAACGCCCTTGTCACCAGCCTCAAACGGGCGATCTTTGCCGAGGTTCCCAGCCGCGGCGCCGTGGCCAGCTTTCTGCTGCTGATGGCCGAGCGGTTCGCCCGCAAGCGCCTGCACGTGGTGGCCTACGCGGAGGGCAAGGACACCTCCGGCACACTTCCAACTGGCGAGCCAGTTGAGGCAGCGGCCCGTGGCGGAGCTGGTCACGAATGTGCTGAAGCCGCTACCCCGTCCTGTAACTGAAGAAGCATCAGCCAGGGATTGGCCGTTCGTCACTGAGCTGAGCGGCCAAGATATCGGCGCAGGGCTTCTCGCCCACCTGGAACGAAGGGCCCTCGATTGACCACCTTCCACAGTTCGAGCTCCGTGAGCCAGGCATGCCAAGCGATCTCGGACGGATCTGGAGCCAATGGCTCGGCGATCAAGGCCTCGTGCACCCCGAACCAGACAGGGCTGATCCCGTCCTGGCACAGGAACTTGAACAAAAAGCGGACCGGGACGCCGGCGCCCAGTTCCTCGACCAGTTCGCGGGCCGCCGCGTCCTCATACGATTCCCCTACGCCCGCGGCGCCGCCGACCATCACGTCATAGTGGCCGGGAAAGCGAACATGCCCCTCAGCTCGGCGCAGCACGAGGATCCGCCCCATCGGATCGCGGCAGATCGTCGTCGCGATCCGATGCATCCACCGCCGACGCACCGCCTCCGCGCGCTCCACGACTTCCAGCACGCGGTCCTGTTCATCCACCCGCTCGATCAGCTCACCCATGCAGCAGACGGTCGCAGACGCCACTGACAACCTCACCCGGTAGCCCACCCAGATGACCCCGTATCTGGGTGCGGTGGTACTCGATCGTGCTCCCCTCATACAACCCAGCTCCGCCGCGCCGCGCTTGCCTGATACGAGGAGCATCTCCTCCTCGAGAATCGTCCAGTGCTCGACCTGGTCGTCAATGCCTAACGGCATGCGCTCCAGGGCAGGTGATCCACTACAGCGGATGGACCATTACACACCGCAGCATCAAGCATGATCATCCGCGTTTGGGGCTGGTGACACAGCCGTTAACGGCACCCCGGATTGTGTCTCGCGTTCCGCACCCGACCCCACGCCGAAGGCCTCAGGAAGCGTTGCGGTACAGGTCCCGTCTCTCGTTCAACTGCTGGAGGCCGGCCGACTGGTAGGTGGCGACGGCGCCGACGTTGGAGCTCGGGCAGCACACGATCACGCTGGACGAACCCAACTCCTGGAGTGCGCGTGCCGCGGCGACCGTGATCGCTCGACCGTAACCGTGACCGCGGTGTGCCCGGTGCACCCCCATCGGCTCGATCAGCCCTGGCTTGCCCTCACCCGCCGACCACACCGTCACGGCCGCCACCGCCTCGCCCTGCTCATCGCGAACGGCGAGGCACCGCGCGTCGGCATACGGCGCACCTGCCGCCATCGCGTGCCAGCGCTCGTCGGTGAACGTCGACCCGTCGAACGACGCCCGCAGGACCGCGGCCCACTCGTGCGCCTGTTCCGGCCCGATCACCTCGACGCGAACGCCGGGATCCGCCACAGGCGCGCCGAGGTCACGCCGAAGTAGTGTCCACGGCTCGCCACTCCTCCAGCCGTCCTTGAACAGCAGGTCATGGACCAGCGCACCCATCGGCGCCTCGACGTACACCCTGCCCTCGAGGAGCACACCGCGTTCAGGCGCCGACACGTCGTCGACCACCTGCTGCGCCAACTCCTCGTCCCGCAACGCCTCCGGCGCGAACGCCAACCTCAGCAACTCCGCACCATCCAGCAGCCCGACCGCCAGAACCTCCCCGGCCCGACTCCAGGTCCGCGTAGCCTCCGCAGTCCGCTCCACACCGAACCGCCAGAACCACCCCACATCCCCCGGATGCAACTGCATGGGCCCTCCGTCGTACTGCCACTCCCCCAACACCCGCACCACGTCGCCGAGCCCGTCGACCCCCGGCCTACCCATCTCGATCGCCATCTCTCGATCACACACCACCCCACCGGCCCGCCGCACCCGCTTTTCCCGCCGGCAGTCAGTCATCGGCGTCGCCGTGATCACGTACTCACCTGCCGCTGACCTGCTCGAACGCGCTCGGTTGCGGCCGGTGACACGTTTTTGACGGCACATGCCTACCCGGAAACGACCACGGTGGAGCGGCAGGAGTGCAGTGCCTCAACGAGTGTGCATCGGGTCGGTCATCTCGTGCCGGCAGTTCCGTTCCGGGTCCTGCCCAGGTGTGGCGGGTCGACGTACAGCAGGCTGCCGCGAGGGAACACGATCACCGCCCGGCTGCGCGGATCCAACCCGCTCCGCCGACACCGCCCCGGCCGGCACCGTCGCGCTGCCATCCTGTCGCCGGTGATCGGCAGGAGACAAAATCGATTGTGGCGCTGCCCGGTGAACCACTAGCGTGCGGCAAGCACAATCGGACTCGTCGTGGGGACTGTCGCGTGACGCCGCCTGCTCTCGCTGCCTGACATCTTCTTCTGCGCTTTCTCACCGACCTCGCGGTCGGTCTCGCCGGGCTGCTCTGAATTCTGAGTCGCCCTGGCTGCTCAGCGTTCTGTGTCAGGTCTTAGAGAGATCATGTCTTCACAATCCCATAGAGATCATTTCGTGCTGCCCTGGTCCGTGCGGAGGACTCGGCTGCCGCTGCTCGCCATGCGTTGCCTGGACTGCCGCGCGGAGGCGGCCACCGTCGGCGAGGGCAGGTTCCGGATCAACGCCAACGGCAAGCTGCTTGACGTGTGGCTGCTCGTCCGATGTGTCTGCTGCGATCGGACCTCGAAGATCACAGTCCATGAGCGGGTGCCGGTCCGATCGGTGGATCCGGCCAGGCTGTGCGCCTTCGAGAACAACGATCAGGAGCTCGTCGCGCACGCGCTCCTGGACCCCGCGGTCGCACGGCGCAACCGGTTCACCCTCGACTGGCGTGGCGCGTGGCAGCTGGAGTCATCGGCCGTCGATGCGGCTTGGCCGTACCGGGTGGACGTCGGTTTCCTCGATCCCGTGCCCGTCCGCCCGGAGCGGCTGATCGCCCAGGGGCTCGGGATCAGCAGGGGCGAGGTCGAGCGCCGGATCAAGTGCGATCTCCCCCTCAACCGCACAACGAGCACGGGTTTCTCGTTCGTCGTTATGCCGGCTGCATAGGGTCGGGAGGAATGGCGGGACCGAGGTTACGACTGGCGGTGCGGTGCTTCTGCTTGCCGTCACGACGACCGCCTCGGTCCCCGCTCGAAGCGTCTCCCGCGCGGAACCGGCCGTACGCAGCCGGATTCGATCGGGATGCTCTGGCCTGGCGGACCGGCGGGTCGCCGGGCCGAAGGACCGGAGCACGGCGCGGTCAGTAGGAGTCCGGTCTGGGGATATGGATGCCGGCGGCGCGGAGCTTGGTCTCGACGAGCGCGACCCCCCGGGCCGCGGCCGATCCCTGCTCCTCGCCGTGGAGGGCGATCAGCTTGTACCGGGTCGCGGCCTCGGTACGGGCTTGCAGGCCGGTCACGATCTTCAGATGTGCGGGATTGGCGAGGAAGTGGTCGGCAACGGCGGTGGCGAGCTCGGCGATGCGCGGGTCGTCCGGTTCCCAGGCCGAGGCTTCGGCGGCGCGCTTGATCAAGGCGACGAACCGGGTGTCTTGCAGGGCGTGCTCGACATGGGTCAGGTAGTCGTCGAAGCCCTCTGGGACCAGGGCCCTGGCCAGCACCCAGCCCTCCCTGGTGGCCGCCACCTCGTCAGCGGGGAAACCGAGGCCGGACAGCCGTTCCAGCAGCGCCACAGCGCGGTCGGGCAGCAGGGCCCGGTCGCCGTCAGCGAGCCGGTGCAGCGTGTCCCGCCTCGTGATCAACTCCTCGATCCGTTCGGTGAGTTGCCGCTCGATGTCGGCGAGCGCGGCGGCGAACAGCGCGGCGTCGGCGTCGAGCAGGGGCCCGATCTCGGCCAGCGGCACCCCGGCGGCGGCCAGCGTCCGGACCTGCACCAGCCGCAGCAACTCGGCCGATCCGTACCGCCGGTAGCCGGAGCTGTCGCGTTCGGGCTCCGTGACCAGGCCGAGCTTGTGGTAGTGCCGCACCGTCTTCACCGTGACGCCGACGAATGCCGCCGCCTGCCCGATCGTGACTCCGTTCATCATCTGCTCAGCCTGCCTTGTGCTCGAGCCCGGCCACGAATTCGTCCACCACGGCCGGGCATGTGGACTCGTCGAGCTCGGCGTGGCCCGGTTCGCGTTCTACCTGATGCACGACCGGAAGGGGGGCGACCCGCGAGGCGTACGGTCACAGGTGTTCAGCCCGTCGGCTGGGCCGGATCGGCCTGCCCGCCACAGAACACCTCGTTGACGAGCTTCTGTCGGGCGTTCTGGAACGCTGTTGCCACGGACAGGTCGGCGTCGTCCACACAGTTCAGCGCGGCGGTCAGGGTCTTGCTGCCGTCGGGCGTGCTGTACATCAGCGTCGCGTGGCCGGCCATGCCGCCGTTGTGGGTGATGACGGTGCCGCCGCGGTCCGTTTGCTGGACGAACACCCCCAAGCCATAACCCATGTCCGGAATGACCGTGGGGTACGGCGCGCACATCTCGGCCAGCAGCTCGGCCGGCAGGAGCTTGCCGCCCATCAGCGAGGAGATGAACGTGTGCAGGTCCCGGGTGGTCGAGATCATGTCACCGCCGGTGGAGATCCAGGAGGGGTTGTGGCGGGTGACGTCGACCGTCTGCTGCCGGCCGGCGTCCTCGTACCGGTAGTAGGCGTGGGCGTGCGGCTCGGGGATCTCCGGCGAGGCGTCCGGCACCACGGTGCCCGACAGCCCGAGCGGCCCCAGGATCGACCGCTGCATCTCGTCGGCGAGCGAGCGGCCGGTGACCTTCTCGATCAGCAACCTGGCCAGCACGTAGTTGGTGTTGGAGTAGCTCCAGCCCGTCCCCGGCTCGAACCGCGCCGGCTTGGACAACGCCAGCCGTACCAGCTTCTCCGGCCGGTAGGTCTTGAACCGGTTGTCCGCCCACTCGTTGCCGGTGGTGCTGTAGGGGATGGGGATCCCCGGCGCGACCGTCCCGTCGTCGTAGACCTCGCCGCTGAAGTTGAACACCCCGCTGGTGTGCTGCAACAGCATCCGCACCGTGATCCGCCGGTCCAGCCCGAACTCGGGCAGATAGTCGGCCGCCGGGATGTCCAGCCCGAGCTTGCCCTCGGCCACCAGTCGCAGCACCAGGGTCGCGGTGAAGGTCTTGGTGTTGCTGCCGATCCGGACGTGTCCGTTGATCGGCGGCTTGGCCGTCCCGCCCAGCTCGGCCACCCCGGCGCTGCCGACCCACTCCCCTCGCTCATCGTGCACGCGCAGGGACACCCCGACGAAACCGGAGTCGACGATCTCTTCAATCGCCTTCTGCAGCTCCGGACGATCCTGCCCGGCAGCCGCCTCCTGCATGACCTCGCTGTCGGCAGCGGCTAGCATGGCGGCGTCGAGGGCTTCGGTGATCTTGCGGGCCATCTCGGCGGTGGTGGGGCTCGGCCGGCTCTGGCGAACCTGGGCGGTTTCGACAGCGACGAGGACGGTGCTGCGGAAGTTGTCGGCCTCGGCCGGATCCTGCTTCTTCAGCAGGTTCATGGCCGCGGTCAGGGCCGGCAGCACGCGGTCGGCGATCTCGGCCACGGACTTGCCGCCCAGGTCCTTGCCGTTGGGGTACTCGGCGAGCACGTGCCCGACCAGGCCGGTGGCCGAGCCTAGCGCGATGCTGCCGTTGGTCGCGATCGTGTGGGGCTTGCCGGCGGCACCGGCGGCGGCCATCAGCGACACGGCACCGTACGCGGCAGTCCGCAGGATGCTCTTGTCCTGATCGGAAAGGATGATCGTCATGGTGGTTTGCTCCGTCGAATCTGTCATCGTGGCGGCGTCGTGCCGCTGCGGCGAGCTTCCACCCTGACCCAAGGTCAACCTCAACCGTGATCTGTCTCACAATGTCCGCCGATCGCAGTATCACCCCCGGTTATGGGCAGCGGTCGTCTAGCTACCGGCGGATACGAGTCGGCGTCCCTCATCGGCGTGTTGAGCGTTCTGGATGACGGCGCCCACGCAGCAGCTCGCCGCTGAGTAGGGCCACGCAGGACCCGACGGTCAGCAGCCCGCCGGCGAGGAAGGTGCCCCGTACATCGGCGAGCGGCAGGACCAGTCCCCCAAGCGCGGCACCCGCCGCTATCCCGGCGTTGTAGGCGCCGGAGTTCGCCGCCAGGGCGATGTCCGTACGGCCCGGCGCGCAGTGCAGCATCGCGTTCTGCGTGGTCATGAACACCGGCCCGAGCGCACCGCCCATCAATACCAGGAACACCACCGCCGCCACCGGATGAGCGCCGAACGCGTACAGGCCGAGCATGCCCACCGCCTGCGTGGCCACGGCGGTGGCCAGCGCGGTCTGCGGAAAGCGGTCCAGGAACGCCCCGGTGATGCTCACCCCGGCCAGGCACGCGACGCCGAAAACCACGAACAGGGCACTCACCGCGCGGGGGGAGAACCCGCTCACGTCGCCAAGGAACGTGACGATGTAGGTGTATCCCGTGAACGCCCCGGTGGCGGACAAGGTCCCGGCCGCCAGCACCGTCCTGAACCGCCGCACGTCGGGACTGCTCGCGTAGGCGGCGGGCTCTTCTTCCGGACGCGAAGTCGGCAGCAGAACGGCGATCGTCACCAGACAGACGAGCCCCAGAGCCGCCAGCGTGGCGATGGGTACCTGCCAGTTGCTCTGCTGGCCCAGCCAGGTCCCAGCGGGAACGCCAAGCACGAGGGCCAGCGAACCAGCCACGGACAGCGCCCCGACCACACGCCCCCGGACCTTGGGCGCGAACAGGCCCACCGCGACCGGCCCCATCACGGCCCAGAACAGCGCCTGGGCGAGCGCGGTCAGCAGCCGCGCGCCGAGGAGCAACCAGTACGAGGTGGCCAGCGCCGCAATGAGACTGGACACCACGAGTGCGGCCAGCAGTCCTGTGAGCACATGACGTCGGGGCACGGCCCGCACGACGTGGGCAATCGGCACAGATGCGACGGCGACCGTCACGCCGTAACCGGTGACCAGGAGACCGACCGCCGACAGGGACACCCGTAGGTCCTCGGAGATGAGTTCCAGGAGGCCGACCGGCAGGTTCTCCGCGGTGTTGAAGGTGAGGGCGGCCAGCATCAGGGCCCCGAGTACCGCCAGCCTGTGCCATGGAGCCGGTTGCCGCGTGATCGTCGTGTCTGTTGCTGTCCTCGCGCGTTGTACTTGCTCAGTGGCACCGTCCATGCAGGGACCTCACCAGGCGCACCAGCGCCGCCGCAACTGGATTCATCCTCGAAACTCTCGCGGCAAGTATCAGAGCCGTCGTGAGTTCGCGTCTCCTGCGATTCGCGACGGTTTGAGATCAAGACAATCTCTGAACCGCGGCTACGCCGTCCTGCGGCCCGTTTCTGCCGTATTCCGGTGGCACCCGTACCGGAGGTGTTTGAGGGGCCGTCGCTCAGCTGAACTGCCGGCCGGTGCTTCCGTGGGGCGGTGGCGGCACCGGCCGGTCAGGGAGGAGCGTCAGGTGGCGAGGGTGGCCACCGGCTCCAGGTCATAGGTGCGGGCGTAGCCGTTCTCGGTGCCCACGAGCAGGTCCACCACGTCGAAGTAGCGGTCCCAGAAGGGGGTCTCGCGCAGTGCGTCGATCAGCAGCCGGTAGGCGTCGTGGTCGTCCGCCTCCCAGACCCAGATGTCGGTGACCCGCGCCGAATAGAACTCCGTGTCGTAGAAGCGGGAGCGGACGCGGCGGGTGCGGGCCTCGATCACCGGGACGACGTGGGTGGTGAAGGCCTGGACGCGTTCGGCCACAGTCATCGCCAGCCACTCGGGCGTTGTCTTGACCAGCATGAACGCTGTGACCGGCGGCTCGGTTCGGTCAGTGGGCATCGACTGCCTCCGGCGTGGCGAGGACGGCGGGCCTGAGAGTCTGCGCGCACCACTGCGCGAATCCGGTGGCCGGGCCCGCCTGCGGCGAGCGGTCGACGCCCGAGTCCAGGCCCTGGTCCTTGGCGCGCTTCATGTCGACGATGCCCTCGACGAACGCCTCGTTGAGGCCGTAGCCGAGCAGGGTGGACCGGAGCTCGTCGAGCGGCTGGCGCTGGTAGCGGACCGGACGGCCCAGCTCCTCGGTCATGATGCGGGCCAGGTCGTTGGGCGACAGGTCCTGCGGGCCGAGCACCGGAACACTGCCGACGCCGGTCCAGGAGCGGTCCAGCAGCAGCCCGGCCGCCGCCGCGGCGATGTCGGCGACGGCCACCAGCGGGGCCGGACGGTCCGCGGCGACGGTGTCGGTGAAGACGCCGTTCTCGCGGATCGAGTCGGCCTCCTCCAGCAGGTTCTCGAAGAAGGACGGGCTGGCCAGGGCGCGGTAGGCGACGCCGGAGCCGGCGATCAGGTCGTCCATGGCCAGGGAGGCGGTGACCAGCCCGGCCTGGGCGGCCTGCGGGGTGCCGCGGCCGAGCGCCGAGACGCCGACGACATGGCCGACGCCGTGGGCGGCGAACGCCCGCGCGGCCGGGCGGGTGAAGCCGCTGAACGCCTCGTCTGGCGCGGCCGAGGCGTCCGGCGGTACCAGCCAGAAAACGGCGTCGGCCCCGGTGAAGGCGCGCTCGACGGTCGCGGCGTCGCCGTGCGAGCCGGTGACCACCTCGACCCGTCCGCGCACGGCCTCGGGGAGCCGGGCAGGATCGCGGACCACGACGCGCAACTCCTCTCCGCGTGCGGGCGCGGCCTCGACCAGCAGCGACAGCAGCCGCCGGCCGATGTTCCCGGTGGGGGCGGTAATGACGATCATGAAAACCTCGCGGTGTGTGTCGGGTCGATACAGCCTCTTGATCGTGCAGACCCGAACCGCATTGCCACAATGGGAACTTCAGCATCCAATCATTGCCCGAAACGGAATCATGCAGGTGAGCAGCCCATCCCCGAACCTCGACGCCAACCTCGCCGTCGCCCTCGACGCCCTGCTGACCGAGCAGAGCGTCACCCGTGCCGCCGCGCGGCTGCAGACCTCCCCCGCGGCGATGAGCCGCACCCTGGCCCGGCTGCGCCGGGTGCTCCAGGACCCGCTACTGGTGCGGGCAGGACAGGCCATGGTGCCTACACCCCGCGCCGAGGCGCTGCGGGACGAGGCCGCCGCGGTGGTGCGCCGGCTGGAGTCATTGCTCACCCCGAGCGGCGGGATCGACCCCGCCGCACTTCGGCGCACCTTCACCGTCCAGACCTCGGACCTGGTCGGCGCGGCGCTGGCGCCGGGTCTGCTCGGGCTGGCCCGGCGCCGGGCGCCGGGCGTCTCGCTGCGGGTGCTGGCCGAGGAGTGGGAGGCGGGCCCCGCGCTGCGCGAGGGCCGAGTCGATCTGGAGATCGGGGCCATCGACCACGTCGACCCGGAGACCCGGGTCGAGGAGCTGGTCACGCTGCGGATGGCGGCCGGCGTCAGGGCCGGGCACCCGCTCACCGAAGGAACCCTGACGCCCGCCAGGCTGGCCGCGGCCGAGCACGTGGCGGTCAGCCGCCGGGGACGCTTCACCGGCCCGCTTGACGCGGCCTTGGCCGAGCAAGGGCTCAGCCGGCGGGTCAGCGCCGTCCTGCCCGGACATCTGGCGGCGATGGCGCTGGCCGCAGTCGGCGACGTGGTCTGCCTGGTGCCGACCGCGCTCCCGGGCGAGCCCCCTTCACCACTCGGCGACGCGGCACACGCGCTGGGACTGCGCCTGCTGGAAATCCCGCTGCCGCTGCCGCCACTGACGATCGGCATGGCCTGGCACCCGCGCCACACCGCCGACGGGGCCCACCAGTGGCTGCGTGGCGCCGTGCGCCGGGTACTCCGTCCGGCCCGGGAGGAACAGGGTGTCGTGGCGTAGCCGGCGGGGCGGGCAAGAGGCGTCAAGGGGGAGGCCGCCCTCCTCGGTGTCCAGTTCGATGGAGGGAGGCGCATGAGCCCGGTGGACAGTGCCCCGGCGACGTCGTCCAGCGTCATCGGGGCAGCGGCATTCCCCGCTGCCATGTGGTGGCGAAGAAGGTGTCGTCGGGAATCAGCAGCGGCAGTGCCTGTTCCGTTTGTGAGTGTCAATTAACGGATGTGTTCCAGTAGCGCAGCAGCCGGGCGTAGCAGGGGGAGGCTGTGCGCAGCTCTTCGTGGGTGCCCCACTGCACCTGCGCGTCGTCAATGACGATGACCATGTCGGCGCGCAGTGCCGAGCTGAGGCGATGGGCTATGACGATGAGCGTTCCCCCGCGCTTGGCGAAGGCGTCTTCGGCTTGCTCCTCGGCCGCTGAGTCGAGATGGTTGGTGGCCTCGTCGAGGATGACCATGCGGGCGGCGCTCGCATGGGCTCGGGTCAGCGCGATGAGCTGCCGCTCCCCCTCCGACAGCCGGCTCGGCTCAAGGGCTGCGTCCAGACCGCCAAGCCGTTCGATGAGCGCGGCGGCGCCCACAGCCTCGGCCGACCGCGTCAGCGTGGTGGTGCTCGCCTGCGGCGCCAGATAGGCCAGGTTCTCCCGGACCGTTCCGGTGAAGATGTAGGCGTCCTGCGGCACCAGGGTGATCGCCTGGGAGAGCTCGGCGCCATCGAGGCGTTGTATGGGCTGCTCGCCGAGCAGAACCGCGCCGGCGCTGGGCCGCGACAGACCGCACATGAGCCGGGCCAGGGTCGACTTTCCGACACCGCTCGGCCCGACGATGGCGACGTGACGGCCGAAGGGCACCGTGACGCTCAGATCACAGACGATGGGCTCGGCGACACGACCGTAGGTGAAGGCGATCCGCTCCAGCCGCAGATCCGGTTCAGCTGGTACGGCGACGCCACGGCATGAGGTGACCTCGTCGACGCGGGTCGCCTCGCGCAGGCGGCGCACGGTGATGAGCAGGGGCAGGCCGACGGAGTTGGCGTTCTGGACCGTGGCGCGCAGCATGGGCAGCAGATGGGCGAAGATGTAGGTCGCCACGCCCAGCAGCACGCCCGTCTGCATCCCGCCGGTGGCGTGCTGCCAAGCCGCCAACCCCACCAGGGCCAGCAGGGGCAGGTAGCCGCCGATGGCGAGAACGGCGGCGCGCACCGTGCCGCTCCTGGACAGGCCCCGAGTGGCGCCGGCCAGCCGTTCGACGGCCGCGTACATCCGTTCGGCCGCGAGCGGCTGCGCCCCGCAGGCGAGGATGTCGCGCAGCCCTAGCAGGAGCGCGGCGGACTCCTGCGCGACCTCCTCGTTGGCCGTGATCGTCGCCGCCTGCCGGGCCGCCAGAGTCCGCAGCGAGGCGATGAGCAGTAACAAGGCGGCGGTCACCGGGACCGCCGTGGCCAGGGCCAGCACGGGCTTGAGCGCGGTCAGGCCGATCAGGACCGCGCCCGTGATGAGGACCGTGTCCCTGACCGCGAGAACGGCTGCCCCGGTCAAGGCGCACACCGCATCCACCTGCGAGGTGATCTGGGCGATCGCCGAGTGCCGGGTCTTGCCCGGTTCACGCACCGCCTTGCTCACGGTCGCGCGGACGACGCGGCGGACCAGGTCTACCCGGATCGGCTCGACAAGATCGGCAAGCCGTTCGTTGATCCGCCGGGCCGTGATGGCGCGCACGGCGAGAGCCGCGCCGAGGGCGGCGATCCACACCAGCCCGACGTCCCGGCGTCCGGACAGGAAGCCGCGATCCAGCGCCATGGTGACGCAGATTCCCGACAGCAGGACGGGCAGGCTGTCGAGCGCGGACCAGGCCAAGAGGGCAGCGGTGTTCCGGTTGCGCAGAAACGGGCCGATCATGCTCTGTCCTCCGGCGTCCTGAACAGCTGCCGGTAGTGGGCCTCGGCCCACAGATCACGGTGCGTGCCGACGGCGTGGACCGTACCGTCCTGCAGCCAGACGACCAGGTCGGCCGCTGCCGCGGCAGCGGGGCGGTGGGCGATGACCAGGCGGGTCTTGCCGGCGAAGGCGGTTCGCAGCGCGTCCGACACCGCGGCTTCTGTCGCGGTGTCGAGGCTGGAAGTGGCCTCGTCGAGGATGACGATGGGGCTGTCGTGAACAATGGCGCGGGCGACGCCGAGGCGTTGGGTTTCGCCTGCGGAAAGCACCAGCCCTGTCAGCGGCGTGGCGTAGCCGTCCGGTAGGCGCCGGATGAATCCCGCCGCGCAGGCGGCCTCGGCCGCACGCGCGATCTGGGCGGGGCTTGCGTGCGGTCGTCCCAGCGCCAAGGCCTGGCCGATGGTGTCGCCGACCAGCTCCGGCTGCTCGAAGGCGTAGGCGGCGTCACCGGGCAGGACGGGCTGTCCGCGAAAGGTGACACTTCCCTCATCCGGTACGAGCAGCCCTCCGGCGACTCGGGCGAGCGCCGACTTGCCCGACCCGGACCGGCCCACGATCGCGACCGTGCTGCCCACGGGCACGGCGAGATCGAGGCCGTCGAGCACCCGGCGGCCCTCGTCCAGCACGATGATCCCGTTGAGGAGGAGTGCCTGTGGTGCGGTGGTGAGCGGCGTGCGGGACCGCGGCCGGGCAGTGTCGAGCACCTGTGAGATACGGTCTGCGGCGCTGCGGACATGGCTGAGGTAGGTCACCGCGGAGAGCTGATGCACCGCGTTGATGCCCAGCGTGACGTAGGCGACGGCCGCGACCATGTCGCCGGGCCGCAGCCATCCGGCGGCGATCCCGAGACCGGTCAGCGCCAGCATGGCGACCTGGGCGGCCGCGGTCAGCAGGCTCAGAGCCTGGCCGACGCTCCCCTGTGTGCGCCAGTTCGCGCGGCCTGCCGCGGTCAGCTCAGGCAGTGAGGCGAGGATGCGGTCGACCTCTCTGGCCTGGGTGCCGCTGGCCTCGATCGTCCGTGCGCCGGTGAGCGTCTCGCTGAGTCTGGCCGAGATGCGCCCCTGCGCGCTCTGGTAGTCGGCCGAGGTCCTGCCGACCGCCTTCGTCCCCCGGCGCAGGACATAGATCGCACCGGCTGCGGCGGTAAGGAAGACAAGCGCGCCGAAGGGGACCACCAGCCACAACGCGATGGCCGCGCCGGCCGCGGTGACGGCGGTGAGAGCTACCGTGACCGCGGTGAAGGAGCCGTCGGCGGCGGCCGACGCCCCGCCCACCATCCTGGCCGCCAGATCTCCCGCGGCCCAGCGCCGGGTGACGGGCAGGCCTACGGCGAGTATGTGATCGACCATGCTGCGCCGCAGCCAGGCCCCTGATCTGGCGACCGAGGCGTTCTTGGTGGAACTCGTCACGACGGTGGCACACAGGTCGAGGGCGGCCAGGCAGGCCAGTTGCACGATCGCAGGCGCGGGGCTGCCGCCTCGCGCTATCGCATCGACGATGGAGCTGAGCGTGGCGGGCAGCGCCAGGGCGACGATGATCCCTGTTGCCGCCGCGATCGCGAAGACGGCCGTGTCGCGGCGGGCGGCCCGTGCCGATCCCCAAAGCAGGCGCCGGGTTCCTGTTGAACCGATCATTGATTTTCCGAATCGAGCGCTGGTTATGCGCGAAGGCGCGGGCCTGGGCCCGCGCCTCCGCTGGATCACACAGGGATCAGATGGTCCACGGACGGCTACCGTTGATGAGGGTAGCGGTGACGCAGGGACGCTGTCCGTGCGCGGACGACCCCTGCTCCTGCGGGAGACGCTGCAGGGCTTCCAGCTTGATGTCGTTGCTCATCGTTTCTCCTATGAAGTAGCTGTTAGGAAGCAGCTGTTAGATGGTGTGCGGGCGGCTGCTGTTGAGGATGGTGGCGCTGCCGCAGGGACGCTGTCCGTGCGCGGACGACCCCTGCTCCTGCGGGAGACGCTGCAGGGCTTCCAGCTTGATGTCGTTGCTCATCGTTTCTCCTATGAAGCAGCTGTTAGATGGTGTGCGGGCGGCTGCTGTCGGACACGCAGGCCCAGTTGATGCACGCCTCCCGGGCGTCGGTCGAAGGCCCCTGCTCGTCTCGCATCCGCTGCGGAGCGGTCAGAGTCTGGGGAGCGGTCATAGTGGTTCCACCTCCTTCCGGTGGGAGAAGGATCGGCACGGCTGTCGCCGTGGGTCAGTGAGGCCCGTCCGGCATGAACGGGCGCGCTCCCCCGTGTCGCAGGCGAAGAAGGAAGCTCAGGGATCCGGCGAGTCCGCCGGCGTAGCCGGCGCTCACCTGACGGCCGGAGGCGTCCCCGATCAGGTGGCGTCCATCTCGTTCGACGGAGCGTACGGCCAGCCCGGTGGCGTGTTCACCGGCCCACGCGCGGTACTTCTCCTCCTCCAGGACGTCGGCGAGATCAAGGAGGAAGTGTCCCTCCGCCGCCAGCCCGTGGCAGGCCCCCGGACAGGAACGCGCGGTGTCTTCTCGCACGGCGACGGCGGCTTTTCGCGCGAGATCGAGATAGACGTCCCGGCCGGTGGCACGCCACAGGCGCAGGAGAAAGGTCCCGATGCCGGAGGAACCGTGGCACCAGTTGGGCAGGCGCCGATCTTGGCGGTCCAGCCGGTCGCTCCACCAGGCCGCCTCGCCGTCGATCTGGGCGGTGGTCACGAGCAGGTCGGCCGCGGCGACCGCGGTCTCCAGATAGTCGGGCCGGTTCCAGGCCGCCGCGGCCGCGACGAGAAAGGCCCCGACTCCCGCGTTGCCGTGCGCGAACCCCAGATAGGAGCCCTTCTCCAGTTCCGAGGCGACATCGACCGTGAGCGGCCAGCAGACCGCATCCTTGATCGGCTGGGCCGACTCGACCAGGCCGTCGGCGAGGATCTGGCCACGGTGCGAGAGCTCGGCCTGACCCGTTCTTCGCCACAGGTGGACCAACGCCAGTCCGCCGCCGGCCAGGCCGTGCACCACATCGGGAATGGGCCAGCGCATGGGCAGGCGGCGCGCGAGCCGTAGCGCTCTGTCGGCGACCCGCTGGTCACCGACGACGGTGGCCACCTCCCACGCGGTCCAGGCGACGCCCGCGTGACCCACGTACAGGCCGGGGATGACGCGCGAGACCGTGTCCAGGTAGCGATCGAGCCAGCGACAGCCGTGGCGCATCGCCTCCAGCAGCCGCCCTTGGTCCACTTCCACCTGATCGCGCACAGCCCAGGCGGCGGCGAGAGCGGACAGGCCGCCGCCGGCTCCCCACTGCACGAGAGCGGGGTCGGCGTGGTCCAGCCCGGGTTCGGCCGGCCACAGCCACGACTCGCGCGGGGCCATCGTGTCCAGCAGATGCTCCAGCGAGGAGCGAATCATCGCGTCGGCATCGGGAGGCGTGGCCGACGCCGGAGCCTCCCGCGCCGCGGACGCGTTCAGGAAGCGGCGTGCACGGTTCAAGGACCAGCGCGCTGCGGGATCGTCCTTCATGAGCCCGCAGATCAACGGAGCGAGAAGGCCGGCGGAGGGATGCCACGACGCCGCCTGCTTCAGCCAAGCCGCCATCCGGCCGTCTGTCGGACGGTCATCGGCGACCAGGAGGGGATCTTGCCCCAACGCGGCGAACGCCAGCACCGCGCCCAGGCCGAACAGGTCCCCGGCCTGGTCAGCGGGAGGTGGAACCTCACCCGCGGTCTCCGGAGCGGCGTAACCGGGCGTGCCGAGCCGCACCGCCTCACTGCCTGCTACGGTCGCCGCCTCCAGATCGATGAGACGCAACTCCCCCGCGTCACTGAGCAGCACGTTGGCGGGAGTCAGATCGCGGATCACCACACCCGCACGGTGGATCTCGGCCACCAGCTCGACAGCGGCGCGAGCCACCTCGACCACACGTTCGTCCGGCAGCCGCGCGCCCTTGGCCCCCGCCACCCAGTCCTGGAGTGATCGCCAGGGGATCTCTTCCTCGACGAGGAAAAGGTGATCCTCCAGCTCGAACATCTCCACGAACCGTGGGACGAGTCCCGACGGAGTCAGCCTGGTGAGCATCTCGGCTTCGTTGCGAAGCAGGTCGCGTACGTCGCCGTGAACGTTGGCATCGATGTGCGGACGGCCCTGCTTGATGATCACTCGCTGACCGGTGTCCTCGGCGACCGCCCGGAAGACGCCACCTTTGTTGGAATGCCGGATGGCCCCGGTGACGCGATAGCGACCGATCAACGGCTCGACGTCGGCCACGACCTCCTCCCGCGCCACCACCGGATCCCGCGCCCACGGCGGAGGCGCGAACCACGCCACCCGGAGGTCCGGAACCAGCGACCCGTCCGGAGCGACGAGCATGTCGCGATGGACGCCGTTGTCGCCGAGCATGCGCACGCTGGCGAACGAGCCGTAGCGGTACTGCACGATGCCATCGCGGTACCGGCGATCGGAAAGGATCTGCGGCCCGGGCAGCCCTCTGGTCGCCTGATGAAGGATCTCAAGAAGACGGACGAACTGCTCGTCGTCGTCCGGGTACGCCGTGATGAACTTCCCGCTGAACGCGCGATCGTTCTCCCTCGACAACGACCGGGCGAGCCGGTCAGGAGAGACCACGAACTTGAACGGGCACGATTCTCCGACCAGCACTCCGGCCGCGGCCTCCAGCACTGCCACCGCGTTGTCGGCCCGCGCGGACACGTGGATTTTCCAGCCCTGCAGCCGATTCAGGTGACCGGAGGGCTCGACCTGGCACCAGTAATCGCCCCCTATCACCTCCCAATCACGACGTCCAGCTCCGACCAGAGCCTTTTCGACAATCCGCCCGTACTCCGAGGACTGCAATTCCCTCATCGCCTCCACCTTCGCGCCCGCTGATCAGCGGCACGTCGACGAAGCTAGGGACCGTCAATTGACGTGTGATGGACGATCCGGCGATGGAAAGTAAATGCTTACACGAGCCGTGCGCGACCTCGGTCTCGGTAAGGCAGTCGAGACCATCCAGGCGCTGGGCGCACACGGGAGATGAACCGGCTCGGCGGGCGTAAGGTGCCCGCCGGGGGCGCCGGCCGGCTTCGTGCCCGCGAAGTATGCCGACTATCTGACCCAGGCCATCATTGCGGCCGCCCGTCGGCTGAACGACGCTCGCGGGCGGCCAAGCCTGTGCGAAGCCGCCCGGGAGATCAACATTCGTCCGTGAACCGGCAGAGCTGTTTCATAAGCGACCGTTATCTTGAGCCGCTGATCGTTGCGGAGCCTCTGACCTGGGCGGCCTCGTTGGAGACGGTGTCCGCAACGAGGCCTCAGTCGGTCTCAGGAGCGCCGGTCAGCAGGGGCCGATCGTTACCGAAGAGCGGCGCGCGGGAGCCGGTGCCGGAGCGATGGGATGGCCTGGGCGCGATCGGTGGTGAACCTGATCTGCTGTGTCGGGACGCCGACCGCGCGGATGGCGCTGACCTGGCGGGCCCACCTGCTCAGCGACGAACTCGAACACCCGCCGGCGGAATGAGCCGACCCAGGACGGTGATCCGGCGTCGATCGCGCCGCAATCTCGTCGATGGACGCATCGGGTGACCTCAGCGATCGCAAAAAGGTCGGGAGAGCACGAGATCGGCGTCCACTCGGCGCAACCCGTCGAAACCCCAGGTGTTGACGCCCTCCAGGTCGACCTCGTCGTAGATGCGAACTGCAAGGTCGCGCAGCGAGCGGGCGAGCCGGGCGTACTCGAGGTGGGTGAGGTCGAGTCCCTCCGCGCCGTAGGCGCGCAGGAAGCGCACAGGGTCCGGCCCGCACAAGGCGGCGAACACATCGTGCTCGCGCGGCGCCAGCATCGCGCGACCCCAGTCGAGCAGCGTCGCGATGCGACCGTCGCGGTCAACGAGGACGTTGTGAGGGAACAGGTCGTGGTGGCACACGACGTGGGGCACGTCGATCGCGCGTGCCCGTTCGATCACCGCTTCGAGCCGGTCGACGTTGGCCATGACCTCGTCGCGGCGGTCGACGATCCAAGGGTGGTCGTGCCGGTCGCGCAGCACCTCGATGCACCACTCGTCCATATCGGTGCAGGACAGGACGAGGTCGGTGATCTCGTGCACGGCGCGCATCGCCCGCGCGATCGCGTCGGCGTCGTTCCACGTTCCCTGGCGGCCGTCGACGAACGGGAACAGCGCGTAGCGCCGGCCGTGATGCTCGGAGGTGTACGAGCCGTCAAGTGCTCGCTCCGCCGCAGGAACGGGGATGCCCCGAGCTGCCAACTCAGCGGTCAGCGCCAGAGCGGCGTCGCTGTCGGGCTGCTGACGCCAAAGTTTCATGAACCAGCGCCCGTCGGTGAACGCATCCGCTTCGAACCCGCCCGGATGCGGCCGCAACTCGCCCACCTCGACACCGAAGGCGTCGCGGACCTGAGTCGTCGTCGGCGGTCGCACTTCGCTCCACATCGACCCAGGACGTTACCGCTGCCGAGGGCAGCCGGTCGACGTCTTTTTGCGAGCACCGGCTCGACGCGGCCTGCCTGTGTTGAACGCCCGGCCCGTCGCGCGCAGCCCCGCCAGGTACGCGCAGACCTCGACATGTAGGTCCAGGTCCTCATCGACCATCACCCACGACACCGACTCGTCGGCGGCCACCGCCCGCTCAGGCCGGTAGTAGCGAGGCAGTACACCTGACATGACTGACATCCTGCTGCCGTTCACCGCCTACTGCGACGGCGACCTCGCCGAGATCATCGCCGTCCCCATCCGGGCCTTCCTCGCCGACCTCGGCGCGCCCGTCGGCCGCCACCCGCAAACGCGAGCGGGTCGCGATCGTCTGGGCTATCGCTCTACTTTGCCTTTCGCCGTGGGAGTTCCCGGCCGTCCGTACTTGATGCGATGGATGCCGGCCGCTAACGCCACGCCCCGTTCCCATTCACTTCGAGTCCCACAGCCATTGTTGGTGCCAACGGCTGTACCGCCGTTCCTCGAGGCCGTCAACGAAGCCTGAGCTCGGCCGTCACTGCTCGTTCACGCAGTTGGGCTGCCTCCGCTCGCACCGCCTCCAACTCGGCACGGAGGTCCATGATCCGCGCCTGCTCGAGCCGCAGTTCCAGACGTAGCTGATCCCGCTCCTCCGCCAGCGCGCCGCCCTGCTGCGCCGCCGCCACCGCGAGGTCCCGGTCGCGCTCGGCCGCCTTGACCGCCGCGTCCCGCTCCTTCCGGACTGCCGCGATCGTCAGGCCGCGCTCCCTTTCCACCGCCTGGATCCGCGCCTCGGCCTCGGCCGCCAGCCTGGCGTTCGCCTCTCCCGCCTGAGCCGCGCGCGCCTCGGCGGCCTCGGCACGCTCGACCGCCCGCCGCCGCTCGGCCTCCACACGCTCGGCGATGCGATCACGTTCGGCCTCCGCCGCCGCGGCCCGTGCCTGCGCTGCCGCGACGTCCCGCTCGGCTCGCTCCCGCGCCTTCGCGGCCTGGACAGCGTCTGCTCTGGCGGCGTCACGTTCCGCCCGTGCGGCCGTGACCGCTCGTTCCGCCTCTTCTTGGGCGTGCCGTACGGCGAGCTCGGCCCGCTCCACGTCCTGCTGAGACGCGCTGACCTGTGCCTTCGCTTCCTCCCGAGCCTTCTTGACCTGGGCCTTCGCCTCAGCCCGGGCCGTCTCGACCTGTGCCCGCGCTTCCTCCTGGGCCTCCGTGGCCCGCGTCTGTTCCTCGCGCACCATCGCCTCAGCCGCTTCTACGCGCTCGGCCAGTTCTCTGGCCGCCTGGTCGCGCGCCTGCTCGGCCTGCTCCGCCCGCTGTTCCGCCGCGGCCGCCGCCTGCCTGGCCACACGTTCGGTCGTCGCCGCCTCCCGCAATGCGGCCAGTGCCTGCTCGCGCGCGGTCTCCGCGTCGGCCAGCGCCGTGTCGCGCTCGGCCTGCGCTTCCTCGGCCACCTGACGCATCTCCGCGGTCTGCTTGCGTGCGTGCTCGGCCGCTTCCCTTGCCAGCCGTACCTGCTCGAAGGCCTGCTCCCGCTCGGTCCGCGCGATGGCCACCCTGGTGTGCGCCTCGGCCTGCACGGCGCTCAGCTTCGCCTCCACACCCGCCGGGCTCAGCTCCTCGGCCAGCGCCCGTGCCAGCGGCTCGATAGCGGCCGCCAGCCCGGTCTCCATGCGTTCGTACAGCTGTTCGGCCCTGGCCAGCGCGCCCTCAAGACCGGGGGTGGCTCGGCGGAGCTCGCGTTCACGCTTGGCCGCCGCCTGGCAGTCGGTGCCCGCACAGTACGCCCGGGGACGGCCTCTCCCCTTGCGCTGCTCGATCGGCGCCCCACAGTGCACACAAGGCGTCACGACTGTCGTCTCCGCTGTCACGGAAACAGCTTAGCATTATTGGTTTTCTAGAAAATATAAATCAGAAAATGAGGTCTGTTGTGTTCGATGGTCGCGACGAAACTTGCGAGAAGTGCAGTTCCCGCAGGGAAGGGGCGGCCTACTCGACGCGTTGGGCCGCGACCTCGTCGACATGCGAGGGCCCCCACCTCGAGGCCCGGCGCTCGGGTCGCCGTCACCAGGGGCAAAGTAGCTCTGTGCAATCGTGGTTCGAATGGCTCGCAGTATGGAAAGCCAGTTTGAGACGGGGGCAATGTAACTGAGCGTTGCGTCTCAGGTCCGCTACGTCGCGATCACGGCTCGGGCATGCCGATCGGTAGTCGGGCGGTTACAAACCATGCTTCTCCTGCCCCTCCGTTGGAGATCGGGAGAAAGGGTGCGGGCGGGCATGCGACGTGACTGGGAGTTAGAGGACCTGATCGAGTGCTGGACGCTGGATGAGGAGGAGTTCGCGCCACTGGCGAACAAGTCCGGGGCGACGCGGCTCGGCTTCGGTCTGATGCTGAAGTTCTTCGAGCTGGAAGCGAGGTTCCCTCGCCGGGAGGACGTGCCTCGCCCGGCGGTGGAGTTCATGGCGGGGCAGGTGAAGGTCGACGCGCAGGCCCACCAGATGCTGCGCCGCTTCACCCGCGGCGGCCCCAAGCACCCCACCTACCGGGCGATCGAGGAACTCGGCCGGGTGATCCGCACCATCTTCATCTGCGACTACCTCGCCGCCGAAGAACTGCGCCGCGAGATCCACGAAGGCCTGAACGTGGTGGAGAACTGGAACTCCGCCAACAAGGACCTCTTCTACGGAAAGGCCGGCGACCTGACCGGCGACGACCGCGAAAGCGTCGAAGTGTCCGCCCTCGCACTCCACCTGGTCCAGGCACCGCGATCGTCTACTTGAACACCCGCATGGTGCAGATCGTCCTGGCCGAACCGGCGTGGGCCAAGAAGCTCACCGATGCCGACCGGCGCGGCCTTTCGGCCCTGTTCTGGACCCATCTGAACCTGTACGGCAAGTTCGAGCTCGACATGAGCAAACGGCTTGACCTCGGCCCCGACCTGGACACCCCAGACCCCGCCAGCCCGGCCCGAGAGCCGGGTCCGGAGTTGGAGGCGGGCCAGGGCGCCTGACCACGCGAGCGGAGCCGCCACTGAGAAGAGGGCTGCAGCCGGGCCGTCTGCGTCGCTGGACGCGTTCACCGCTCGGGTAGATCGGCCAGCTCCTGGATCACCTTGGCCACGGTTGCGGTCTCGCTGGTCGTTTCGAGGATCCGCCGCGCCTCTTCCAAAGCCTGGCGTGCTTCCTCGAAGCGGCCAGTCTTGGTCAACGCGACTCCCAGGTTGCGGTGCGCACGCCCCAGGACCACGGCGATGGGGTGCGCGCTCAGCTCAGGCAGCGCTTGCTGGAAGGCGTCGATCGCCTCGTCCCATCGTTCCGTCTCGGCGTAGGCCCTTCCCATGTCGTGCAGCGTCACGCCGATGCTGTAGGCCACGATCGACGGATCGCCGCCGTAGCCGGGCTCCCGTAGGGTGGCCAGGCAAGCCCGGCCCTGCTCCAGCACCTCTTCCATCCGCCCCAGCCGGCCCAGCGACACCATGACGGTGGTCGCGGCCTGTGGGTAGCCCTCCGGGTCTCCAGCCCGGCGCAGAAGGTCTGCGCTCTGGCGGGCGTATTCCAGCGCGCTTTCCTGCCTGGTCGGCTCCAGCTGCTCGGCCCACGCGGCGTAGAGCAGGGCCCAGCCCTGCTGGCGTTCGTCGCCCGCGGCCCGCGCCAGCTCCACTGCCCGCAACGCGGCCGTCCGCCCCTCCGCTTCGCGGGCTTCGCAGAAGATCAGCGCCCACGACAGGTAGCCGAGGTGCACCGATTCCTGGAGCTGGTCGCCCATGGCCCGCGCCGCGCCGGAGGACAATTCGAAGATCTCGCGCCAGTGGCCCCAGGACATCCACTGGTCGGAGAACCAGTGCATGGATTCGGCCACTTCGACGACCGTCGCGTGCTCGCCCTGATGGGCCGCCGAGCGCAACGCCTCCAGCCAGGCCGTCCCTTCCTCCCGCAGCCAGTTGCCAGCCTCCTCCCGGCTGCCGAGCTCGATGAGGGAACGCCAGCCGGGAGGGGGCGCGCCGTACCCCGGCTCGAACCAGCGTCCCGCCACGACCGCCATGTCCAGCAGCCAGCTCTCCATACGCCGTCGCGCGCCGTGCTGCGCCTCGATCGACTCCTCCTTGGCCAGCTGTGCGCGGGCGTACAGGCGGACCAGGTCGTGGAAGCGGTAGCGGGCGATGTACGGCGACTGCAGCAGGCCCAGCTCGACCAGCTCCTCCAGCGCGTCCTCGGCCTCCTCCGGCTCCGTCTCGCTCAAGATCGCGGTCAGCGCCACCCCGAAGTCCGGCGCCGCGGCGAGCGCCAGGCGACGGAAGACCAGGCGGGCCGTACCGGACAGCTGCTCGTAGGAGAGCGCGAACGCCGCGGCGACGGCCAGGTCGCCGGCCGCCAGGGACTCCAGCCGTCGTTCCTCGTCGTCCAGCCGTCCGGCCAGCTGGCTGGGCGTCCACCCGGGCCGGCTCTGCAGGCGGTTGCCGACGATGCGCACAGCCAGCGGCAGACGGCCGGAGAGCTCGGCCAGCCTGGCCAGGCCGGTCGCGTCCGACCCGGAACGTTCCTCGCCCACGATCGCGCGCAGCAGGCCGACCGTCTCCTCGCCGGACAGCGGAGCCAGCGGGATCTGCCGCACGCCCTCCAGCCCGGCGAGGGTCCTGCGGCTGGTGACGATGGCCATCGCGGCGCCGTCCGGCGGCAGCAGCGGGCGGACCTGGCTCTCGTGGGCGACGTTGTCGAGGACGATCAGGCAGCTGCGCTCGCGCAGCAGCGCCCGGTAGTGCCCCGCCCGCTCCTCCTCCTCGCCCGGGATCGCGTTCTCCGGGACGCCGAGAGCCTTGAGCAGCCGCGACAGCGCCACCGCGGGAGGCAGGGGCGTGGCGTCCATGCCGCGCAGGTCGAGGTAGTAGCGGCCGTCGGGGAACAGGCCGGCCAGCTGCCCGGCGGCGTGCACGGCCAGGGCAGTCTTGCCGATGCCGCCGGTGCCGGAGACGGTGGCGATGCTCGCGGCCGGGGCGCCAGCCTGCTCGGCCAGACGGCGCAACTGGAGCAGTTCGGCGGCTCGTCCAGTGAAGTCGCCCACGCCGCGCGGCAGCTCGCACGAACCCGGCGCGGGACCCGTCGGCCTCGGACGGCCCGCCTTCGCGGCGTCGGTCAGCGCCGTCCGCCGCTCGCCGTCGAGCTTGAGCGCGTCGGCCAGAGCATCCACCGTGCGCCGTTGCGGGCCGCGGCTGTGGCCGCGCTCCATGTCGCTGATCGCCCGCGCGCTCACGCCCGACACAGCGGAAAGCTCTTCGAGCGTCAGCTCTGCCTCTTGCCGCAGCCGCCGTAAGAGCAGACCGAACTCACTGACCATGCATCCTCCCCACTGACGATGAATCTACGGCTTGCGCCAGTTGTGGATCAACGTGTCCGGATCGTGGATCCGCGCTACTTCTGCATGCGGTTCTGCATGGTCGCCCCACGGCCACGCGACTTGGATGAAGACCACAAAGCCCACGTCAACCAAGGAATCCGACATGCCTTACGTGACCACCAGCGACGGAGCCTCGATCTTCTACAAGGACTGGGGAACCGGCGGCTCGCCGGTCCTGCTCAGCCACGGCTGGCCGCTCAACTCCGACGCCTGGGAAGCAGCCGCCCTTTTCCTCGCCGAGCACGGGCACCGCGCCATCGCCCACGACCGGCGCGGGCACGGCCGCTCGGCGCAGACCTGGCACGGCAACGAGATGGACACCTACGCCGACGACCTGGCCTGCCTGATCGAGCAGCTCGACCTGCGCGACCTCACCTTGGTCGGGCACTCGACCGGGGGCGGGGAGGTCGCCCACTACCTCGGCCGGCACGGCAGCGACCGCGTCTCGAAGCTGGTGCTGGTGTCGGCCGTGCCGCCGCTGATGCTGCGCAGCGAGGACAACCCCGAGGGTCTGCCGATCGAGGTGTTCGACGCGATCCGCGCGGGCGAGGTCGCGAACCGGTCGCAGCTCTACCGTGACCTGGCCGACGGCCCGTTCTTCGGGCACAACCGCAGGCAGGACGTCCCTCAGGGCTTCCGGGACGCGTTCTGGCTGCAGAGCATGGCGTGCGGGCACCGGGGCGCGTACGAGTGCATCGCGGCCTTCTCCGCCACCGACTTCCGGCCGGACCTGGCCAAGATCGACGTTCCCACCCTGGTCATTCACGGTGACGACGACCAGATCGTGCCGTTCGAGGTCGGGGGCAAGCGCTCGGTCGACATGATCAACGGCGCCGTCCTGAAGGTGTACGAGGGCAGCGGGCACGCCCTGCCCGACACCGACCGCGACCGCCTGCACGCCGACCTGCTCGCCTTCGTGAACTCCTGAGGAGCATTGCGTGACCCTCCTACGCCGGGCCGGCCGCCTGCTGGGCGCCCTCGTCACGAGCTGTGCCCTGATCCTCGGCCTGGGCGGAGCGACCGTCTCCGCCTCCGCGGCCCCCGCCAAGCCGACCGTGGTCCTGGTGCACGGGGCGTTCGCCGACGCCTCGGGCTTCAACCAGGTCATCGGCCTGCTGCAGCGGGCCGGCTTCCCCGTCATCGCCCCGGCCAACCCGCTCAGGGACACCGCCGGTGACGCGGCCTACATCTCCAGCGTCCTCGACACCATCACCGGGCCGGTCATCCTCGCCGCCCACTCCTACGGCGGCATCGTCATCACCAACGCCGCCCGCGGGCACGACAATGTCAAAGCCCTGGTCTACCTCGGCGCCTTCGCACCCGACGAGGGCGAGAGCGCGCTGCAACTGGCCCAGCAATTCCCCGGCAGCGAACTCGGCACAGCCCTGATCACGCGGAAGTACCCGGTGCCGGGCCGTACCGAACTCGGGACGGACGGCTACATCGACCCCGCCAAGTTCCGCGCGGTCTTCGCCGCCGACCTGCCCGAGTCCACCACCCGGCTGATGGCCGCCACCCAACGGCCCGGCAGCGTCGAAGGCCTGTCGGGACCCAGCGCCGCACCCGCCTGGAAGACCATCCCGTCCTGGTACCTGATCCCGGCCCAGGACAAGGTCATCCCGGCCGCCGCCCAGCGCTTCATGGCCAAGCGCGCCGGCAGCAAGGTCACCGAGATCAACTCCTCGCACGTGGTCATGATGTCCCACCCCGCCGCCGCCACGGCCGTCATCCTCGCCGCCTACTCCGCCACCCGCTAGGAGCAGCCGATGAAGCCCGACACGATCGTCCTGATCCATGGCTTCTGGGTCACCCCGCGCAGCTGGGAGAACTGGATCGCCCACTACGAGGCCAAGGGGTTCAGGGTGCTCGCCCCCGCCTACCCCGGCTTCGAGGTCGAGGTCGAAGCGCTCAACGCCGACCCCACGCCCATCGAGCGGGTCACCGTCCCGCAGATCATCGACTCCCTGGAGAAGCTCGTCAGCGGCCTGGAGCGGCCGCCGATCCTCATGGGACACTCCGCCGGCGGCGTGTTCACCCAGATCCTGCTCGACCACGGCTACGGCACGGCCGGCGTGGCGGTCAACTCCGCCCCGACCGAGGGGGTGAAGGTCATCCCGCTCTCGCAGGTCAAGGCCACCTTCCCGATGCTCAGGAACCCGGCCAACCGGCACAAGGCCGTCGGCCTCGACTACGAGCACTGGCGCTACGCCTTCACCAACACCTTCCCCGAGAGCGAGGCGCGGGCCGCCTACGAGCGCTACCACATCCCGGCCTCCGGCCACATCTTCTGGGGCAGCGCCCTGGCCAACATCCACCCCGGCAAGGACGACACCTACGTCGACTACCACAACAACGACCGCAAGCCGCTGCTGTTCATCTCCGGTGAGCACGACAACCTCATGCCGCCGAAGATCCAGCGCTCCAACGCCAAGCACTACAAGGCGCCGGACACGATCACCGAAGTGGCCGAGTTCCCCGGCCGCTCCCACCTGATCCCCGCCCAGCAGGGCTGGGACGAGGTCGCCGACCACGCCCTGAACTGGGCGCTCAGGCACGCCGGCTAAGGCGAGCAGGTCCGGCGTGACGGCACAGCCACGCCGGACCTCACTACCCGGCAAAAGCCCACGACAAGGCACGGACATGACACAGCTGAACCTGCACTGGGCCGAGTCGGCGGCGTGCGGCGCCCAGGATCCGGACGTGTTCTTCCCGCTGGACTGGAAGACCGTCCCGGCGGCACAGACCGCAGAAATCCGCCGGATCTGCACCTCCTGCCCCGTCAGGCTCCCGTGCCTGGAATGGGCGGTGACCACAGGCGAACCGGACGGCATGTGGGCCGCAACCACCCCGGCCGACCGCCGCCGCATGCGGGCCGCCCAAAGGCCGGCATCTCCCTCAGCGCGCCCACCCTCACGGGCCCATCCACAGAGCTGACCGCACGGGAACCGCACTGCAGAGGAAGCGATGAACCTCGTTCCAGGCGGCACCCTTCTCCCCGCTACCGGCTTGCTGGCCCTGATCGGCACCACACCACACAAGGAAGCGGTCACGTGACGAACGTCCACTTCACCCATATCGGCGGGCCGACCGTGCTCATCGAGTTCGGCGGCTGGCACCTGCTCACCGATCCCACCTTCGACGCTCCCGGGCAGACCTACTCCTTCGGGTGGGGCACCTCCTCACGCAAACTCACCGGACCAGCCGTGAGCGCCGCCGATCTGCCACCCATCGACGCCATCCTGCTCACCCACGTCCACCACGGCGACAACCTCGACCACGGCGGCCGGGCCCTGCTGCCGGACGCGGGAACCGTGGTGACCACCCGGTCGGGAGCCCATGCCCTCCCGGTGGCGGCTCGCGGCCTGCTCGCCGGCGAATCGACCCGCCTGGAAGCGCCCGGCCGCCCGCCCATCGACATCCTGGCCACACCCTGCCGGCACGGGCCGCCGCTGAGCCGCCCGATCACCGGCGAGGTGATCGGATTCGCCCTGACCTGGCCAGGCCAGGCCCACGGCCCGCTCTGGATCACCGGCGACACCGTCGACCATCGGGCGCTGCGCCGGGCCGCCGCCGCGATCCGGCCCAGCACGGTGCTGCTCCATCTGGGCGGCGTCGGCTTCCCGCTGACCGGGCCGTTGCGGTACAGCATGACCGGGCGCCAGGCCGTACGGCTGTGCCGGACCTTTACCCCGCGCACGGTGCTGCCGGTCCATTACGAGGGCTGGGCGCACTTCCGGCAGGGCCGCGACGGCGTCGAGCGCGACCTGGCGCGAGCTCCGGAACAGATCAGGGGCCTGTTCCGGTGGCTCCCGCGAGGTGCGGCAGCACAGTTCCAGATCTGACCCATCGGGTTGAGCGGGCGTCGGGCTCCTGCTTAACCCGAAGCCGTTGGCGTGAGCCGACGAACTGGGGGTGTCAGGTCGGCGTGCCCTCGTTGTCTGCGAGGATGCGGTAGACGCTGGCCACGGAGGGGTTGTTGCCTTTGTTCTTGCCCGTGGGGATGATCAGCTTGGACGCGATGTCGGGCACCGCCACACCGCGTTCGCGTAGCGTTCGCGCGTAGGCGATCATGTCGTCGTCGAAGACCTTGGGGCGGCCTCCGTGGCGGCCGCCCTCGCGGGCCGAGGCCTGGCCCTCCAGCGATTTCTCGCGCACGTACTCGCGCTCGGACTCGGCCATGCCAGCGAAGAAAGCGAACAGTGCGGCGCCGTGCCCGGACGGGTTGTAGATGCCCTGCAGCGGGCCGGTGAGCAGCTCCAGTTCGATGTCGTAGTGGCGTAGGTCTTCGGCGATGGTGAGCAGTTCGGCGGCGCCGCGTCCGAGGCGTTTCATCTCGTGCACGGTGAGGATCACGCGCTGGTGCGGGACGGCTTGCTTGATGGTGCGGGCGTACTGCTGCGCCTTGGCGAATTCGGGCCGTACCTTGATCCGGGTGCTGATCCTCTCGGAGAAGACCGGGTCGCATCCGGCGTCGGCCAGGGCGTCTAGCTGACTCTGGAGTTCCTGCTGGGCGGTGCTGCAGCGGGCGTAGCCGACGCGGGCCGGCTTCGTGGCGGCTTGCGGCGCCGGGGCGTGGATCGCCGCGCCTGCCGCCCAGCTACGACCGGGGCCGCGATCGGCCGGAGTGCGTACCTCGAGTTCGGCGCGTAGCTGGGGCGCCAGGGTGAAGCGCGAGGTGTGGTACTTCGGGGCGACCTTGCCGCCCCGGGTCCGGCAGGGGCTGCCCGCCGCAGCGGCGCACATCGGGCAGGCGAAGGCTTCGACGGCGGCGGCCGCCGACCCGAGAAGGGGCCCTCGACATCGAGGGTGTGTCCGACCCGACCCATCCGGCCTGACGAACGGCCCGGTGTCAGCGGCTTCACCGCTCAGAAATCCTCCGCCACGTCGTCTGTTCTGGTGTCCCCTCGCCACCTGCGGAAGGATTGACGACCATGACCGACGCCAGACTGCTAGGCGACGACGAAGCCGCGTTCATCGCGGCGGCCCGCTCACATGACGCAGCACAGTTCGCGCTCATCACGGAGCGCTACCGGCGTGAGCTGCAGGTGCACTGCTACCGGATGCTCGCGAACTACGAGGACGCCCAGGACATGACGCAGGAGACGTTCCTGCGGGCGTGGAACAAGCGGGAGTCGTTCAAGGGCCACGCTGCGCTGCGGACCTGGCTGTACCGGATTGCGACGAACGCCTGCCTCGACTTCCTGGACAAGCGCAACGACCGCACACCCGTGCCTGCCGAGCTGCCGGGAGCGGGCTCGGAAGTGCACTACCTGCAGCCCTACCCGGACCGGATGCTCCCGGAGGACCCGCAGGAATCGGTGGTGGCGCGGGAGACGATCGAGCTGGCGTTCATCGTCGCCGTCCAGCACCTGCCGCCGCGGCAGCGGGCGGTGTTCATCGTGCGCGACGTCCTCGGCTGGCCGGCGTCGAAGGCCGCCGACGCCCTCGAGCTGACCGTCGCATCGGTGACCAGCGCATTGCAGCGGGCGCGCGTGACGATGCGCGAGCAGCTGCCCGACCGCCGCCTCGACTGGCGGCGCCCAGCCACGCACGAGCTGTCGGATGACGAGCGCGACGTGGTGAAGTCGTACATCGACGCCCATGAGCGCAACGACCTCGACGGGCTGATGGCCCTGCTGCGCGACGACCTGCGCTTCGCGATGCTGCCCGACCCGGGCACCTTGATCGTCACGGCCAAGGACGCGGTGGACGGCTGGGTCTCCAGTGGGCTCTTCCAGTGCGGCTACGACGACTGGCGCTGCATCGCCACGACGGTCAACCGCATGCCTGCCGCCGCGCTGTACCTCCGCACCCCCGACGACCCGGAATACCGTTTGTTCACCATCGCGGTCCTGCACATCGTCGACGGGAAGATCGCCGAGCTCACCGGATTCGACGCCACCGACAAACCATGGCTGGGCCTGCCCGCGACGCTGTGATCAGGCAAGTCCCCATCGTCGACGAGTCCTGCGCACGGGCCGGCCTTACCGAAGTCACCGCGGAATGAGCACCCCGACCAGCTGAACACCAACGCGGCAACGTGAACACCACCGCCCCGCCGGCGTTGCCGGCGGGGCATCTTCATGCCCGAAGAACATCGTCACGATCAACGGCGCCGTCGTCCTCCTCTTCAGCGAGTCGGTCAACAACTCACTCGGAACGCAAGGAAGCGCCGGGAGAAGGTTCCCTCATCGCCGCGTCTCGTATCGGGTCAGCATCACGCCGCCGGGAAATGTCCGCGTCTCGACCAGGTTCAGGTTCACCCAGCTGTCCAGCGCGGTGAAGAACGGCGTGCCGCCGCCCACCAGGACCGGCACGGTGACCAGCGCGTACTCGTCGATCAGCCCGGCCCGCATGGCCGCCCCGGCGAGCGTCGCGCCGCCGATGTCCATCGGGCCGCCGTCCTCGGCCTTGAGCCGGGCGATCTCGGCGACCGCGTCGCCGGTGACCAGGCGGGTGTTCCAGTCGACCTTGTCGATCGTCGATGAGAACACCACCTTCGGCATGTCCCGCCAGAGGCGCGCGAACGCGATCTCCGCCGGGGTGGCGTTGGGCCGCTGGTCGCCGGTCGGCCAGTGGGAGCTCATCATCTCCCACAGCTTGCGCCCGTACAGCGACAGATCGCTCGCCCGCATCTGGTCATACCACCACTGGAACAGCTCGGCGCTCGGCGATGAGTCCGGCCCCTCTCCCCCACCCCAGCCGATGTCGTCGCCGGTCGCGGCGATGTAGCCGTCCAGGGTCACGTTCATGCCGAAGATCAGTTTCCGCATCCTGCCAGCCTCCTGTGAGTCGATCTCACACGTACAGACGGGCGCGGTGCGGAAACCTAATCGGTGCGCGATCTGCGTCCGCGGGTAGCACTCGCGTTCCTGACTCAGCACCCGGCGTACTCGGCGGGCTCGAGACCGCCGACCGGATCTCGATTTCACCCTCGCGAACGCCTGGTCACACAGCTCACAGCGCCGGGCCCTCTCACCGCGCTGGAGATCGCCAAGCAGTTCCCGACGCTGGGCATCTCGCTCGGCGACCAGCGGCCGCAAGATCCGCGAGTACCTACCTCTCTACCAGCGCCGACGCATGTGCCCAAGGCCTGGACCGAGGCGATCACCGATGCCGCCAGCGGCCGGATCGAGCGCATCCCGTACGAGTTGTGCGTGCTGATCGCGTTGCGTGAGGCTTTGCGCCGCCGGGAGGTCTACGTTGAGGGCGCGGGCCGCTGGCGCAACCTAGATGAGGACCTGCCCGGCGGACACCCGCGACGTGCACTACGCCGCGCTGGCCAGAAGGAGAACTGGAACGGCGCCAACGACAAGATCTTCTACGGCAAGGAAAGGCGTGCTCACCGGCCCCGACCGCGAGCACGCCGTGGTCTCCATGCTGGCGCAGTCCTGCCTGGTCTACGTCAACACCCTGCTGCTGCAGGCGTGCTGGCCGACCCGGCCTGGGCCGAGCGGCTCACGGCAGAGGACCGGCGCGGCCTATCGCCGCTGTTCTGGTCGCACATCAACTCCTAGGGCTGCTTCCACCTCGACATGGCCAAGCGTCTGGACCTGTCCGGCGTCGCCTGAAAGCAGCTTCTGGTCCCCCTGTCCCTCGTCACCGCCCGAGCGCCCGCCACCACGACCCTTTGACGGCTTTGCCGCGGTAGACGACGTCGTGACGGCGCGCCGCCACCCACGCGGTGACGGCCTGCTCAACCTTGTCGCGCGGGCGCCTCGTCGTAGGCACCGCCGAAGCTGCGGCTCTCCCAGAGCCATCTGTCCCCGCCGGGATGGGCGGTCAGGCCCCCGTTGCCGGTCCCGGTGACGAATTGGGACAGGTAGCCGCCGTCCTTGGCAGCCTGTCGAGGACCGCCAGCTCGCCACCAGGGTTGAGCGTCACACGCAGGCCGGGATCGACCGGGCCGTCACGTGGCTGAGGGCGCGTGCGTGTGCCGTACCCGACATGTCTGTCGTGATCATGACCCGTCGGACGCGTGCAGGATGAAGGCCAGCACATCGGCGAGCAGTGCCTGCTCCTGGTCTCTGGTCGAGCCGGCGCCATGCCAGCCGTGCTCCTCGACGCGCATCAGCACCGGCCGGCCGGAGGCCGTGGCTGCCTGCAGGCGAGCAGCCAGCTTCGCCGGCTGCCACGGCGGCACCCGCGCGTCGCGCAGGCCGGCGGTCAGCAGCACCGCCGGGTACGGCACGCCGTCGTGAACCCGCAGGTAGGCGTCGATGATCAGAAGGGCACGCAGGCCCTCCTCGGTGGTGATGCTGCCGAACTCGGGCACGTTGATCGGCCCGCTCTCGGTGAACTCGTTGCGCGTGGCGTTCACCGTCGGCACGTGCATCGCCATGGCCGCCCACAGATCGGGGCGGCGCACCAGCGCGCCGCCGGTGGGGATGCCGCCGCTGCTGGCGCCCTCGGCGGCCAGCCGTCCCGGGCGGGTGTAGCCGAGGGCGATGAGATGTTCGGCGCAGTCGATGAAGTCCGTGATGGTGGCCTCCTTGCGCTCGCCGCGCCCGGCCTCGTGCCATTCGCGGCCGTAGGTGCCGCCGCCGCGCAGGTGGGCGACGGCGTAGACGCCGCCGCGCTCGTACCAGGCGAGCATCTCGGGACGGAACTCCGGCAGGTCGATGAACCCGTGGGAGCCGTAGCCGGTGAGCACGGTCGGGTTGTCGCCGTCCAGCTCCAGGTCCTTGTGGTGGATGACGGTGAGCGGGATCGGCGTCCCGTCCTGCGCGGGCGCGTACAGGGTGCGGGCGTGCACGTCGCCGAAGTCCACCGGTGAGCGGGGCGCCAGCCCGGTGTCCTGGAGGGACTGGCCGTCGTAGCGGTAGAGCCGTGGCGCGTCGGTCCAGCCGGCCACCAGCAGCAGGGCTTCGGGCCGCGTCGGGTGGGTGGTCCACTCCAGGATGGTGCCGTCCACTGGCATCGGGAGGTCGGCGGGCTCGCCGCCGGAGAGGGGCGCGTGCCGTATCCGGCTGACGCCGCCGTCGAGATCGCGCACCAGCAGCCGGTCGCCCACCACCCGCACCGTCTCCACCGCCCGCTCACCCGCGGGCACGACCACCCGGGCTCGGGACAGATCTGGTACGGCAAGCGGAACGGCCAGCACGCGGGAGCGCGGCGCGTCCCGGTGGGAGACCAGGTAGAGGGTGTCGTGGCTGGTGGCGAAGGCGGTCACGCCGTCCGCTGCGCCCGCGACCGTCCGCCACGGGCAGGCGTCCGGGTCGGCCAGCCCGGCGCGCGGCGCCACGTATATCGTGCAGTCGCTCAGCTGCTCGCTGGTCCAGGGCCAGGGACTGAGCGCGCCGTGGGAGATGATCGCCAGCATCCACTCGCCGTGCGGCGGCACCACCAGGAAGGGCCGGTCCTGCGGGGTCAGCTCGATGTGGGGATTGAGTCCGCGGGCCAGCACCACCGTGTCCTGCGCCGGGTCGGCGCCCAGCTGATGCAGGAAGGAGCGGCTGTCTAAGCGGTTCTGCTCCACGTAGCGGTGATAGACGAACGACCGGCTGTCCTCCAGCCAGCTCAGGAAGGCGAAACGCGTCGTGGGCGGGATCGTCTCCTGGAGGACTCCGGAGTCGGCGTCGATCACGTGGATGGAGCTGTCCTCCGACCCGGAGTCGGAGACGGCGCAGGCGACGTGGCGGCCGTCGGGGGATGGCACGTACCAGTCGATGGCGTGGTGCCCGTCGCCGGGCACCGTGCCGGGGTCGAACAGGACCCTGCTCGCTCCGTCGGCCTCGGCCACCGTCAGCACCGGCACGCGGGCGTCCGGCTCGCGCACCAGGGCGAAGACCTTGTCGGCTGCCATCGCGAGGCCGAAGTACTGCGTGAGCGCGCTGCCCAGTTCGCGCATCCGGGTCAGCAGGCCGGCGCGGTGCGGCAGGGCGTCCAGGTGCTCGCGGGCGTGCCTGGCCTGGCCGTCCAGCCAGTGCTGGAACTCCTCGCCTTCGGTTTCCATCCACCGGTAGGGGTCCTCGAGTGTGATGCCGTGGAGGGTCTCGCGCACGACGTCCACCCGGGCGATCGGGGGTTCGGTGATGTCGCTCATATGCGCATGATCATATGCCGGAGATCCAGTGACTTATCGGACATTGGATCGCGCGCCCCTCCGCCGGGCTCGCCTGACTGCCTGGCTGCGGAGGGGATGTCGCACTCGCCAACCTCTCAACAAACGGCCGTCGACGGTTATTGAAGGGGTTTTTGACGGCCCCAGCGCCGCTTCCGAGGTCGACTTCATGATCTACAAAAAACGCTGCGAGTTACTTTGCCCCTCGCCGTAGCTTCGGGAGCACTGGGCCCTTTTGTATGAAACGCGCGGATGCCTGCGCCGATGCACCCCGCGGTGCTCTTCCGCCGTCTCCCGGTCGCCACTCGGAGGCTAACCCTCCTCGCAGGCCGACCCTGGCGCCAGAGCACCGCGGTAGATGCTGCCTCCAGCCTTCCGATGGTCAGTCGCTGCTGGCCGTTCCGATCCTTCTCACGGACCTTTTCGGTTGCTCAGGCGACATCAGTTGGCGGGCTTGCCGAACCAGCGGGAGAGATGGTCGTCCAGGTCCTGCTGATCGTCGCCGATCCAGGCGACGTGGCCGTCAGGGCGTAGCAGGACGCACGGGACATCCAGTTCCGCAGTGTGATCCGCGAGGTAATCGACCCGGTCTGACCAGCCGCCGACGGTCAGACGTTCGGTGCGGTCCAGCAGCAGGCCGCGGCCGCGGTGCAGCAGACCGTAGAGGTGGCCCTGTTTCACGTCGATGTCGGGCAGGCGGCGGCCGAGCAGGTCGGGGCCTTCGCCGAAGTCGTAGCGGATGCCGATCGCGGTGATCTTCTCGATCAGATGGCGGTTCACCTCGTCGAAGTCCATCAGTTCGGTGAGCAGCCTGCGTACGGCCTGCGGGCCCGGTTCGGTGGACAGCAGTTCCATCTGGGCGCGGGTGTTGTCCAGCACGTCCTCGGCGACCGGATGACGTTCGGCCTGGTAGGTGTCCAGCAGTGTTTCCGGGGCCCAGCCGCGGATCTGTGCGGCCAGTTTCCAGCCGAGGTTGAATGCGTCCTGAACGCCCAGATTGAGGCCCTGTCCGCCGATGGGTGGATGGATGTGTGCCGCATCGCCGGCCAGTAGCACCCGCCCGACCCGATAACGTTCGGCCAGCCGGGTGGCATCCCCGAAGCGGGACATCCAGCGCGGGGAGTGCACGCCGAAATCGGTTCCGGCGATGGTGCGCAACTGTTGTTTGAAATCCTCGAGGGTGGGCGGTTCCGCGCGATCGCCGACTCCCGCGGCGGGGACTACGACGCTGTAGACCCCTTCGCCGAAGGGCCGAAGCCACAATCGCTGATGGGTCTCGCGGATTTCGGTCACCTTGGCGGCGATCTCCTCGTGCGGCACACCCACTTCCATCTCGCCCATCAGCGTGTCGGTCCGCGAGGGCTCGCCGGGGAAGCCGACACCGAGCAGTTTGCGCACCGTACTGCGCGCGCCGTCACAGCCGACGAGAAAGCGTGAACGCAGCTGTTCCCCGTCGGCCAGCTCGACGGTCACACCCTCGTCGTCCTGCTCGAAACCGGCCACCGCACAACCGCGCCGGACCTGCGCACCCAGTTCGATCGCGTGTTCTTCAAGCAGACGTTCGATGACCGGCTGCGGGATACCCAGCAGATAGGCGTACGCGGAATCCAGGCTCTCGGGCGCGGGTTTGTTGATGGCGGCGAAGAAGCCACCGGCCGGACGCTGTCTTCCATGCTGGAGAATGCGCTCCAGCAGTCCGCGCATCGCCATCAGCTCGAGACTGCGAATATGCAGACCGACTATGCGGACGAACGACGCAGGTTCGGTTTCCTTTTCCAGAACGAGTACCCGCACATCGTGCAGCCGCAGTTCGGCGGCCAGCATCGCACCGGTCGGCCCGCACCCGGCAATGATCACATCGAACGTGAGGGGCGCGCGATCGGCGCCGGAGGCCGGCGACCAGAGAACTCCGGGGACGTCGCCCACCGTGGAGTCACGCTCGGCCCTGTCGTTCGACGACAGCTCGGCGGTGAATTGCGAAGAGTTCATAGGTGTTGCCTTTCAGGAGTGCCTTGGTGGCGAGGCGCTCCCGGCGACACCTACCTCAATCGCCCGACCGTGACGGGAAGAGGGAGCACCCACATCGATACAGCGTTCATGGGTCTCACCTCCTCGGGCGGCGTCACGATCAACTGCAAGCTACAAGCCCGAGCATCATCCCGTCCAATCCTTTCCCAGCCACGTGATCACGACTCCAAACGGGCTCGTGCGGCTGCAGGGCGAATCCGGCGTGGCGGCCCGGCTGGTCCCGGTCACGGTAGACGGTCTGATCCTGGCTGCCCCCATCCCGCCCCCCGGACGCGATGATCGAGCGAACAGGACGACGGCGGCCTGGCCCTGATGGTCAGGCTGCGAGGTCGAGGCTGCGGCCCATGTCGATGTCGATGGTGCCGTAGAGGTTGGCCTTGGACCAGAACAGCAGCGACCATCTGGTCGTACTGCTGGGCGATGATCTCCCCGTCGATCGGCTTGTCGGCGACCATGCCGGTCAGGCAGGACGGGACCTGGTCGTCGGCGTCGGCTTTCACCCACCAGCCACATCCACCCGTCCGCAACGGTCATGACCCGCAAGCGCGATCTCTCACTCGGCTACCTGACAGCTGGGGACACGTTCGGGAGCGGAGGCCCCTTGCGGCGGGGAGTTCACGGATGCCGGTGGCGGAGTGCTCGTTGCTCGGCGGCGTCGAGTGCGGGTGTGAGGGGTGCGAGCGTGGTGCGAAGGAGCTCCGGGAGCGAGCTGGACGGCACGACGAGTCCGCTGGTTGTGGAGGACGCGGCAGTCGTCTGCAGCCATTGCTCGAGCGCCACGCGAACGGCGGCGGCCACGCTCGCGGCGAGCACACGGGCGGTGTGCGGGTCGGTGTCGCCGAGGCGTTCGGCGATCGCGTCGGTGAGGGGATGTTCGATCGCGGTGGTGGTTTCGACGAACGCGTCGCGCAGCGCGGGGCGGGTGGTGATCAGCAGCAGCGCGTCCCGGCCGGGCTCGCCTGGGGCGGTGTACTGATCCACGATCGCCTCGACGACGGCGTCCGCGAGGCCGACGCCATCGGGCCGGTCGGCCACTGCCGCCGCGACCCGCGCTTCCCGTTCGCTGGTGACGGCGGCGACGATCGCCTGCTCCCGGCTGGAGAAGTAGTTGTTGTACGTCCTCGGCGAGACGCCGGCGGCCTCGGCGATGTCATCGACGCGCACGTTGTCCGGTCCACGCTCAAGAGCCAGCCGCAGTGCCGCCGCGCTCAATGCCTCTCGGGTGGCCTGCTTCTTCTGCTCGCGCAACCCCGTTCGTCGTGTCGTCACGGTATCAGCATAACGTGGGTGCGTGCACGCAAATTTGCGTGTACGCACTTTTGTGCCTAACCTGGCGGCCTCACTCCGTCAGGAAGGACCCAGAACGATGAGGGCCAAGGGCATCAGCTACGACACCGGCTTCGTCAAGAACGGAGCGATCTCCCGGAAGCACTTCGACCCGGACGAGGTCAAGCGCGAGTTGCGCATCATCCGCGACGACCTGCACTGCACCGCGGTCCGTGTCATGGGCGGTGACGCCGATCGGATCGAGCTGGCGGCGGCACACGCCGCCGAGCTGGGCCTGGAGGTCTGGTTCTCCCCCTATCCCCTCGAACTGACCGCCGATGAGATGTTGTCGCTGTTCGCGGACTGTGCCGAACGCGCGGAGCGGCTGAGGCGGCGGGGAGCCGAGGTGGTGTTCGTCACCGGTGCCGAGCTGAGCCTGATGAATCCGGGGTTCCTGCCCGGAGACAGCACCGACGAGCGGGTCGCGTCGCTGAGACAGCCGGATCGCGTGCGGGAGCAGATCGGCGAGGTCAGCGCACGTGTCAACGAATTCCTCGGCACAGCCGTGGCACTGGTCCGCGAGCGCTTCGGCGGCAGGGTGACCTACGCCTCCGTGCCGCTTGAGCGCGTCGACTGGGCGCTCTTCGACATCATGTCCGTGGATCTGTATCGGTCGGCCGAGATCGCCGACCGTTTCGCCGAAGGCGTCCGTGGCCTGGTCGCGCAGGGCAAGCCGGTCGCGATCACCGAGTTCGGCGCGGCCTGCTACCAGGGTGCCGGTGACAGGGGCGCTCTCGGTCTGGAGATCGTCGAGTACGACGAAGCCGGCCCTGTCCGGTTGAACGGTGAGTACGCCCGGGACGAGGACGGGCAGGCCAGGCATGTGCGTGAGCTGCTGGAGGCATTCGACGCCGGCGGCGTCGACAGCACGTTCGTGTTCACCTTCGCGCTGTACGACCATGTGCACCGCCCCGACGGCGCTCCCCGCGACGACCTGGACCTGGCCAGTTACGGCATCGTCAAGGTCTACGAGGACCGGCTCGGAGCCGCCTACCCCGACATGCCCTGGGAACCCAAGGCCGCCTTCACCACCCTCGCTGAGTACTACCGCGGCTGACCACGTCCCAAAGACCGCAACCCGGAGCGAGCCGCACCGGCACCGCCCACGGCCCTGCGCTTCAGCGCTCCATCCGTCCCGTCCCCTTCCGTACGAATCAAGGAGAACACGTGATCACAGATGTCGTCATCGCCGGCGGCGGCCCGAACGGGCTGATGCTGGCCTGCGAACTGAGCCTGGCAGGGGCCCGGCCGGTCGTGCTGGAGCGGCTGGTTGAGCCCAGCGAGGAACCGAAGGCGAACGGATTGCTCGGCCAGGTGGTGAAAATGCTCGACCACCGGGGGCTGCATGAACGTCTCAGTGGCAGCCCACAACCTCCGCAGCCGAACTCCGGCTACTTCATGTTCGGCGCGATGGGCCTGGACCTGAGCCTGCTGCAGGGCAGCCCCGTCTATGCCCTGGCGGTGCCGCAGCGACGCATAGTGCAGGTCCTGCAGGAGCGCGCCATCGAACTTGGCGTGGAAATCCGGCGAGGACACGCGGTCGTCGGCCTGTCGCAGGACGACGACGCGGTGACCATCGACGTCGCGAGCCCGGGCGAGGCCTACCAATTGCGGGCCCGGTACCTCGTCGGCGCGGACGGCGCACACAGCACCACGCGCAAGCTCTCCGGCATCGCATTCCCCGGCATCACCTACGACCGGATGACCGTCCGCTCAGCGCACGCGACGGTCCCGGCGGACTGGGTCGATCCCGCGACCGGTGCGCTGAACGTGCCCGGCCACGGCGCTGTTCTGCCGTTCCTGCCCCACCGCACCGAACACGGAGGGTTCTCCTACGCGCCGATGCCCGGCCACCCACCGCTGGTCAGCACCACAGAGTGGGACCGGCCCGAGACCGACGCCCCAATGAGCCTCGACGAGTTGCGGGCGAGCATCCGCCGCGTGCTCGGCGTCGACGTGCCGCTCGGTCCACCCGACGGCGCAGGGCCGCACGTGCTGCGCCGGCTGGCCGGCGGGAACACCCGAATCGCCGAACGGTTCGCCGACGGCCGAGTGTTCCTGATCGGTGACGCCGCGCACGTGTACGCCGCCACGGGAGGTGGTCCAGGGCTCAACCTCGGCCTGCAGGACGCGGTCAATCTCGGCTGGAAACTCGCCGCCGAGATCCGGGGAAGCGCCCCGTCCGGACTGCTGAACAGTTACGAGACAGAGCGGCGATCGGCCGCCCAGCGCATGGTGCTGAACGCGCAGGCACAGGCGGCCCTGATCGCCCCAGGCGGCGATGTCACCGGACTGCGCGAGGTGTTCACCGAACTGCTCCGCGACCCGGACACCGTGCAGCGCCTGGCCGAACTCACCGCGGGCGCCGACGTCCGCTACGACATGGGCGAACGCGAGGCGCACCCTTTGACCGGCCGGTTCGCCCCGAACATGGAGCTGCACACTCCGACCGGGCCGGTCCGGCTGGCCGAGCTGACCAGAACCGCACGCCCTCTGCTGCTCGACCTGACCGAAGATGCGTCACTGGCGGAGACACTTGCCCTACGGCACGACCAGGTCGATATCGTCACGGCGCGCTCCCAGACCCCCGCGCCCACCGCCCTGCTCCTTCGACCGGACTGCTACGTGGCCTGGGCATCTGCATCCCCCCGGCCCGATCCCATGGAGATCGAAACACTCCGGGCAGCCTTGCAGCGGTGGTTCGGAGTCGTCGAACCCGCCCACACCTGAAGTCGTACGCGCTGACTCGGGCACGTACGTGGGCAGTCCCACGTTCGTTCTCCTGCTCACACAGACCGAGCCGTGAGCTTGGTGGCGGTCCGCGCCGTGCGCGGGCCGCCCCCGCCCACGCCTCCTCCACCTGGCGGCGCAGGGCCAGTCAGGGCGTCAGCCCCAGCTCGCGCAGTTGCGCCGGCCGCAGCGGCCGCCATCCGCTGGTGTCGAGCTTGACGTGGCAGCGGCCGGCCAGGGGCGCACCGACCTGCTCACCCGTGGCCAGACCCGCCGCGACCTGCGCCTTTCACGGCGACTCGAAGCCGTGTCAGCGCGATGTCAGGTCCGTGTTAGGTCGCGGGGCCACCATTCTCGGCATGGATACAGCAATGCAGCCCCCGGCCGACACCCAAGGCGCCCAGCCGAGAGGCTTCGTCGCGAAGCTCCTCGCCGACCGTCACTCCGTCCCGTTCTCCATCGCACTGCACCTGGTGCCCGGCGCGGTCATCGTCGCCGTGTACGCGTTCATCGCCGCCCCCCTGGTCCGGGCGATAGGCTTCCCGATCTTCCTGGCCTGGGCCATCGCCCTCGCGGTTGTGCTCTTCCCGCTCCAGCTGTTCCTGCTGTGGCTGGGCAAGAAGCAGACCGGCCGCTTCACGATGAAGGGCGTCGTCCACTACCGCGACAAGCCGGTCTCGCGCGGCAAGGTCTTCTGGCTCGGGGCCGCGTGCCTCGTGTGGATGACCGTGGTCGCGCTCTCGCTGACCGCGCTGGACAACATCGTCTACGACTGGTTCTTCACCTGGGTGGACTACCAGGGCGCCGGCCCCGACGGCACCGCCTACCTCCAGGGCTACTCGCAGGAGCTCGTGCTCACCACGCTGCTCATCTGCGCACCGTTCACCGGCTTCACCCTGCCCCTGCTCGAGGAGTACTACTTCCGCGGCTTCCTGCTGCCCCGCCTCCCGCAGCTCGGCAAGTGGGCCCCGTTCTTCAACACCTTCTTCTTCTCGGTGTACCACTTCTGGGCCCCTTGGACGGTCCTGTCGAAGCTCGTCTTCCTCTACCCGGGCGTCTGGCTCGCCTGGAAGAAGCAGGACATCCGCATCTCGATCGCCATGCACCCCGGCTCGGCGCTGCTGATGACCGTGGTCGGCGTCATCGCCCTCGCCTCCGGCGCCTACTCGATGTAAGACCGCCCGGAACGAGGGGCGCCGTCCGCCGGGAGGGCTGGATGCGTCGATCCGGAGCGGGCCGCAAGCGCGCCGAGCAGGTCGACCCTCGGCTGCCCGCGGTGCTGGATGCGCTGGTGGAGCCGGTCACTCGGGGCGATCCGGAGTCGCCGCTGCGCTGGACGGCGTTGTCTTGAACACGCTCGCCACCGAGTTGACCTGCCAGGGGCAACCGGTCAGCAGGCCCGCGCCGACGGCCTCGCCGGGGCCGCGACCGGCCAAGCTGCTTCACATCGGCGTCGCCCTGGCCGTCACCCTCCTCGCCGGCGGACTGCAGGTCGGCGCCCTGGCCTGGATCGGCCTGCCGCCCAGGCTCGACGAACTCACCACCGGCAACCTGCTGGAGATCATCAAGATTGCCCGTGCCGTGGTCGGCGGCGCTGTCGCCTACCGCAAACAGCGCCTGGCCGAGGAGGACAACCACCAGGCCCGCGACAGGCGGTCTTCGGCCTGCTGGACCGCTGCGGTGAGAGCGTCCGCGTGGACGTCGGGGAGGCTCCTGGCCCCGAGACTTGCGACGGCGAGCACGCCCGAAGAACGACAAGCACCTGTTCGCCGCTCTTGATGCCGCATTGCTGGCCGCCGTCGTCGGCCTTACCCTGAGGGCCCTACCACCCGCTCTGGCCGTAGAGCCCGATCACGTCTCATGAACGGCTCACCGTCGTCCGGCCGGAGCGCTGTCCTTGTCGCAGGTGGTGGCGCCGTCGGGCAGGATGCCGTCCACCAGATACCGGTTGACGGTGGCGTCCACGCAGGCGTTGCCCGCCGCGAGGTAGGCGCCGTGGCGGAAGGCGCCGCGCAGGGTGACCATGCGGGAGCCGGTCAGCGCTCGGTGCATGGCCCGCTGGCCGGGGTGGGGGGTGACGGGGTCGCCGTCGGCGCCGACGATCAGCATCGGGGTGTCGTTGCCGATCGTGGTAGGCGCCTCCACCGGTGTGGTCGGCCAGAAGGCGCAGGGGCTGATGTTGCGGGTCATCGGCCCGAACAGCGGCTCGCCGGCACGGTGGGCCTGGATCGCGCGGAAATAGGTCTCCAGGTCGCGAGAGGCGGCCCGGTCGGCGCAGAGGATCGAGGTTCCCGCCCGGTCCTCGGCCGTCCCCGAGCCGGTGAACAGGCCGTCGAGGGTCTCCTTCAGCGAGGCCGGGACGGCAGTGACCGCCTCTCCACGGGCGGCGTCGGCCAGCACCCGAACCTCCGCGGCGAAGCCGGCGTACGCCCTTGCGCTGTCGTCGTAGAGGCGGATGAACAGCAGATAGGGGACGTGGTGGGCGTCGATCCGGTACCCGCCGACCCGCAGCGGGCGCCGGGTGGCGGCCTGGTTGACGCGCTCCACAGTGGCCAGGACCTCGGCCTCGGTGGCGCCCAGGCCGTACTCGGCGTCGTGAGCGGCGGCCCATGAGGCCCAGTGCTTCAGTGCGGCGGTGATCGCCGGGCCGTTCTCGGACAGTAGATCGGGACCGTAGACGTCCGGATCGACCGCGCTGTCCAGCACGACCCGGTCGGCCCGGCCGCCGAACATCTGCGTGTAGACGGCGCCCAGGTAGGTGCCGTAGGAATAGCCGAGGTAGGACAGCTTGGACTCGCCGAGGGCGGCGCGGATGACGTCCATGTCGCGGGCGGTGTTGCGGGTGCTGGCGTACGGCAGCAGCCCACGGTTGCCTTGGACGCACCCGACCGCCAGCTTCTTCATGAGGACCACGCTCTCGTTGAAGGTGCGGCGGGTCGGGCCCGCCGAGCGGGTGGGGGTGTCGGTCGTCCACCGGCAGTGGATCGGCGTGCTACGGCCCACGAAGCGAGGATCCATCCCGATCAGGTCGTAGCGGGCCGCGACGGCGGGCATGAACGTGCCGAGGAGCGCGCGTTGCAGCCCGCGCCCGCCCGGACCACCGGGATTGATCAGCATGACGCCCCGGCGCCTAGCGGGGTCGGTTGCTTTGATTCGTGAGATCGCCACCGAGATGGTCCGCCCCTGGGGCCTGCGGTAGTCCAGCGGGACGGTGATCTCGGCGCACCGGGCGCCCGCCGCGTCCAGCTCCTCGCCGGTCTCGTCGTTCGGTCCGGTCTTACAGCCGTGCCAGTTGATCATCTGGTGCTGAAACCGGGCCAGTACGTCGGTCCCGGCGTCACCCGCGACGCTTGCCGATGCTTGGCCGGTGACCGCCATCCCCGCCAGCAGAGTCGCGCTCGTGGCGACGGCCGCGGCGATCTTTCGTGCACGCACAGGAAGCTCCTTTGTCCGGATGATCTCGTCACCCGACGCTAGGGTTCCGCGCGGTTGATCTTGATCGGCCATATGGCCGACCGGGATCGACCATACGGACATTCCCTCGTCGCCTCCGGCAGGAGGCGTTCGTCGAAGGGCTCTCAACGGAGGACACGTGATGGCGTCCTGCTGCTTCACGCTGCCTGACAGCGCCCTTTCATGCGGGCCTTCTCGTCCCGACGCCGGGCGTTGATGCACGTCACGCACGGTCACACAGCTCCGTGGGCGAGCGGGGTTTCGGTCCGGGTACGGCGGGATGGTGAGGCGCCGGTCCGGAGATGGGCCGCACGTGATGCTGGACGCCGAAGACTTCCGCACGCCGTTCCTGCCCGGCTGGACGACGCCGTCCGGCGACCACGCACCTTGCCGTGCTGCGAGTTCGACACCCCAACCGGGGTGGACGCCAAGTACGCCGAGCTGGTCGAGGCCGGCCATCGCGGGATCGCCGAGCCGTTCGATGGGTTCTGGGGATGCGCCACGCCACGGTGGCCGACCCGGACAGCGGCGGCGCCGGCCTGTACGCCGTGCTTCCGGCCAGCTGAGCCCAGGGCTCCTCGACTGGTTTGGCCGCAGCCCGTGATCAGGTTCGTCCTCCGGGGCGCACGTCGAGGTTCCGCTCGCGCCCGTCCCCGGCCGGACGGGGTCAGGCGGGCGGGTCGGCGTAGACGCCGTGCAGCATGCCGGTGGCCTGGCCGACCTCGATGAGGTGCCCGTCCGGGTCGCGCATGTAGCAGCGGATCTCGGCCTTGCGGTCGATCGGCTCGGTGAGGAACCGGGCGCCGAGCGACGTCGCGTGCGTGTGGAAGGCGGCGATGTCGGCGACGCGGACGTTCATGAACGCGGTCACCGGGTCGCCGGGCTCGGGCGCCCGCAGCGTGACGTCCGGTTTGTCCGGGGTAGGCCCGCCGCCGGGGTTCATGATGATCCACGTGTTGGCGACCTTCACGATCGCCGGGTTCTCGTCAAGCACGACCTCGCCGCCCAGGACGTCCGCGTAGAACGCGCGCGAGCGGGCCACGTCCCGGACGGTCAGGAAGTGCGTGACCACGAGCCCTTCGACGGGCGCGGGCAGCTGTTCGCGGTCGACCATGCTCATCCCCTCACAGGCTGTGGTGCGCTTGGTGCGCCCGGCGGGCGGGGTCGCTCTCCAGGGCGTCCCGGTCCCAGCGGGCGAGTTCGGCGGTGGCCTCGCTGCAAGGTGGCGCGCATCTTGTGCCAGTTGGCCACGCGCAGCCGCGGCCGGACCTGCCGTCCCATCGCCGTCCCCCTCGGCCGATCGGTCGTGCGCCGTTCTCACGCAAGGGGGTCATGCCCGGCCGGACGGGGGGTTAGTCGGGCAGCGAACGTCACATATCGACCGGCCCCGCTCGGCGCCTTCGCGGCGGTGAGGTGCGAGAGCGCCATCAGCCGGCGGTCGAGCTGGTACGGCCTGCGGCCGAGCGCTGGTTCTTCTCCCAGCGGTGGTGAATCACCAGGCTCTTCCCGGAGTCGCGGGTGATGGGTGCCGATCCGGTGTCGAGCAGGTCGCCGATGTTGCAGATGAACGTCGATCCGGCTGCGCGGTGTGCACCTGGAGACCGCCGTTGCCGTCCAGGAGCGGCAGCGTGCCGTGGTCGGTGTGCTCCTTTGACGCGCCCGGGCGATGCCGGTCATGTGCCCAGGTAACGCGGCACCCCTGTCGCATTAACGACATGGCAGACAAACGGCAGGTCTGCGCACTGGCGGGCAGGACCCGCCATCGCCACTCTCGTGATCACTAGTTGTTGATACGAGAGGTTCACCCCCCATGCACTGGTCCGCACATGTGGCGGCGGTGGGAATATCCGCCGCCGCCCTGCTGAGCTCTCCATCACCGGCGACGGCACAGCCTGCCGCCTCCGGCGTCCACCGCGTCACGTTGATCACCGGTGACGTGGTGACCGTCAGGCAGGCGGAACAGGGCAGGACCGCGGTAGAGGTGAAGCCGGGGCCCGGCCGTGAGCGGATGGGTTTCCACACCACCGAGGAGGACGGCGAGCTGCGGGTTCTGCCGGTCGACATGGTGCCCTACCTGGCGGCCAAGCGGCTGGACCCGAGCCTGTTCTCCGTGACCGACCTGATCGAGCAGGGCTACGACGACGCGACGACGGACAAGCTGCCGCTGCTCTTCGTCTACGACGCCATGGCCACCAGGACCGCGGCTCCGCTGGAGAGCGTCAACGGGCGGGCCGTGTCGGCGGACAAGCGCACGATCGGCCGGCTGTGGAAGTCTCTGGACGGTGAGCGGGCGAGCCTGGCCCAGGGCGTGGCGAAGATCTGGCTCGACGCCAAGGTCAAGGTCTCGCTCGATCACAGCGTGCCGCAGGTGGGCGCGCCCGAAGCGTGGCAGGCCGGGTTCGACGGCAAGGGCGTCAAGGTCGCCGTCCTCGACACCGGAGTCGATGCGGCCCACCAGGATCTCGCGGGCCGGGTGACGCGGACCAAGGTGTTCACCGGCGACCCGGACGTGAACGACGCTCACGGGCACGGCACCCATGTGGCCGCCACCATCGCGGGCGGGGTCGGTAAGAAGGGCGTCGCCCCGGGCGCGGAGCTGATCATCGGAAAGGTGCTCGGAGACGACGGGTCCGGCACTCTTTCCGGCGTCATCGAGGGCATGGAATGGGCCGCCGCCGAGGGAGCGTCGGTGATCAACATGAGCCTCGGCGGTGACGTCACCGACGGCACCGATCCGCTCAGCGTCGCCGTCGACAATCTCACCGAGCGGACCGGCGCGCTCTTCGTGGTCGCGGCCGGCAACGACGGCACGGCCTACTCCGTGGGCAGCCCCGGAGCGGCCACCTCCGCGCTGACCGTCGGGGCCGTGGACGGCAAGGACGCCATCGCGGACTTCTCCAGCAGGGGTCCGCGACTGGACGACGCGCCCAAGCCGGACCTCACGGCGCCTGGCGTGGGCATCGTCGCTGCCAGGGCGACGGGGACGGGGATGGGCCAGCCCGTCGACGAGCAGTACACGGCCGCGTCCGGCACCTCCATGGCGACCCCCCACGTGGCGGGGGCCGCCGCGATCCTCAAGCAGCGCCATCCCGAGTGGAAGGCGGCGCAGATCAAGGACGCCCTGGTGGGCTCGGCCAGGACGGTGGACGGCCAGCAGGTCGACGACGCGGGCGGGGGCAGGCTCGACGTGGCGCGCGCCCTGCGGCAGGGCGTGACGGCCACGGGCGTGGTCAACCTCGGCAGGCACGAGAAGGGTGAGGGGACAGGCACGGCCGAGGGCACGATCACCTACACCAACGGCACGGCGGCGCCGGTGACGCTGGAGCTCTCCAGCACCCTCACGGGCGCCGTGCTCAGCGCGCGGAACGTCACCGTCGCCGCCGGCGGCACCGCCGAGGTCCAGGTCCGGGTGGATCTGGCCAAGCTGCCCTTCGGCAGGTACGGCGGGCACGTCACCGCGACCGCGGGAACCGAGAGCGTGCACACGACGCTGGCGCTCACCTGGAAGGGACCACAGCACACGGTCCGCTTCACCGCCGTGGACGCGGCCGGCAAGCCCACCGGCACCGACACGCTGTCGATGTTCGGCGCGTCGCAGCAGGACGACGTCTTCACCTGGGTGCCCGAGCAGGGTCTGACCGTGGAGGTCTCCGAGGGCACGTACATGACGCAGGCGATCAACCTCGCGAACGGGTGGGGCCGCATGCACCCGCGCGACGGGCTCGTCGTCATTCCGGAGCTCAAGGTCGACCGTGACCTGGAGGTGGTCCTCGACTACCGCAGGACCAGCCCCGTCACCGTCAAGGTGAGCGAGCCGGTGGAGCAGGTGGGCATCTTCACCTACTTCACCCACCGTGCCTTCGGCTCGCGCAAGATCTCCCAGGGCGTCATGAACTTCGACGTCGTCGAGGGGCTCAACGTCTCGCCCACCCAGCCGGTCAGCGAGGGCACGTTCGAGTTCGCCTCCCGCTGGCAGTTGGTCGCGCCGAAGATCTCCGCGCGGGTGGCGGGCTCCGCGTACCCGATGGGCTTTCTGGGCGGCTCGCCCGGCGTGGAGGGCCGTCACCTGTGGCGGCTCGCGGAGGGGGCGGGCGCCGCTCGGGGCAAGGTCGCCGTGATGGGCGATCCGTCAGTGGCATGGGAAGACGCCGCTCAGGCGGCGGTGAAGGCCGGGGCGGTCGCGGCGATCATCGTGATGACTCCCGATGACGCGCTCGGGCGTGGCTGGAACCCGGTCCAGGTCTCACTGCCCATCCCGGTCATGCTGATCGCCAACGATCATGGCCAACGGCTGCTCGAACGGGTCAGGAAGGGCCACGCCCTGCTGGACATCAGCGGGACGATGGCGTCGCCGTACCTCTATGACGTCATGCAGGTCTCCAGCGGGCACGTGCCGGACGAGATCGTGCACGAGGTGAGCAACCGCAACACCGCACGGGTGGATACGAAATATCAGGACACGGGCGGTTTCGGGTGGGCCAAGGAGCAGCGGTTCGGCTGGCGGCCCTGGCAGGCCTACTCCCTGGGCAACCAGATGGAGACGCAGCGGATCGTGCGGACGCCGTTGCGGCGGGCCGAGTACATCAGCGCGGACGGCTCCTTGTGGCAGCACATCGTCAACCACCAGTTCACCTGGGACGACATGAACCGGTTGCGCGACGGGCTGACCGAGCCGCCCCGCACCTACCAGCCCGGTCAGCAGGTCAGCGAGAGCTGGCACGCGCCCGTCGTACGGCCCGCCATCCCGGACTGGCTGGCCCCCTCCACCCGCACGGGCGACACCCTGGAGATCCGCGTCCCCGAGTTCGTCGACGCCTCCGGCCACGCCTCCCGCGCAGGGGTCGACAACGACAGCGCCTCGGCCAGGTTCCTGAGAGACGGCAAGCTCGTGGAGGAACGCGACGCCGCGTGGGGCGCCTTCCCCGCCGTGCCGCAGGAGGCCGAGTACCGCCTGGAGCTGTCCACCAAGCGAACCTCCGAGGAATGGACGCGGGCGATCGCGACCGAGACGGCCTGGACGTTCAGGTCGAAGCAGGGCCAGCAGGTGCTGCCGCTGCTGCAGGTCGACTACGACGTACGGCCCGGCCTGCTCGGCTTCGCCGTACGGCACCAGAAGGGCGTGAGCGGGCTGACCGCCAAGGACCTGCGGCTGGAGCTGTCCTACGACGACGGCGTGACCTGGCGCAGGCAGCCCGTTCTCACCCTCGGCCATGGTCGCTACAGCGCGGTCGTCCTTCGCCCGCATCCGTCGCTTCGCGTCACCGCCACCGACTCCGGCGGAAACCAGGTCACGCAGACGGTGATCAGGGCCTACTGACCTTCACAGCCAGTTCTCACGGGCAGCGTGCCAGGCCAGCTGCATTCTGGTCTGGGCGCCCGCCTGCTCCATCAGGTGGGTGATCCGGCGCTGGACGGTCCGCTGCGACACCTTCAGCTGCGTGGCGATCGACTTGTCGGGCACGCCCGCCACCAGCAACGACAGCAGGTAGAGGTGATCGGAGTCGAGCGGGCTGCCTGGCGTGGTGAGACTGACGGGGGTGGCCCGCTCCCAGAGGCTCTCGAACAGCGCCTTGAGCGCGTCCAGCAGGCTGCTCGGCCTGATCAGCGCCGCGGTGAGCTGGGTCAGCCCGCCGGTGTGCTGGATCAGCGGGAGCACGCCCAGCTCGCCGTCCGCGACGATCATCCGCACCGGCAGGGTGGGCAGGGCGCGCGCCTGCTCACCCAGCTTGATCCCCTCGGCGAGGTTGACCAGCATGCCTGGCTCCTCGAGCAGGGCGCGTTCGTACACGACGCGGTAGCCCACCCCACGTCGCAGCGCGGCCAGTTCCTCGGTGTTCTCCTGCGAGGTCATCGCCACGTGCCCGGCCCGGCAGAGGCAGACGACCTCGTGACGGGCGTTGTCCTGCAGCAGCCGCAGCTGCTCGCGCAGCGCCGTCCTGCTGGTGATCACCTCGACCAGCTGGGCGGCCTCGCGACGCCGCGCATGGGCCAGGTACTCCCCGGTGAGCTGCTCCACGGCCTGCCTGGCCCGGTCCACCTCCTCCTGCCGCCTGTGCAGCCGGGCCGCGAGCGCCACGTCCGGCGCGACGGCGCAGAACCTGTCGTGCTCTCCAGGTACGGCGCGCGCCAGGCCCTTGGCGAGCAGGGAGCCGAGCACCCGCCGCGCCGCTCCGCTCTCGACGCCGAGCTCTTCCGCCAGCTCGGCGGGCTCGACCCCGGCGGTCCTGACCAGGAGCCGGTAGGCGGCCTCCTCCTCGGCGCTCAGCCCCGCGGCGCTCAGCACGTCGCTCGGGAGACCCGGCGCGCGCCCGCCAGGCCGACATGAGCCACCGCACACCTGACGCCGCGCAGGTCGAACGCCGTCAGCTCCTCGCGCGGGAACACCCTTCGGGTCGGGTTCCGCCGGTTGGCCGGCAGCGGGATGCCGCATCCTGTCACATCGGGCTCCTCGAATCGCCAGGAGTCGCCGCGTGGCGGCATCGGGATGGACACGATCGGGCGGTCGGCCCCGGCCCGCGTCTCGAGGAGAAGCGGGTGCGCGGGGGACGTGCGAGGCCACCGGCTCGCCGGGGCGCCCAGGCGGGAAGCACGCCAGGACTCGCGTCAGCCCACTTCACCCCGCCACGTCGTGTCATCCGGCCATTGTAGGGAGACCGCTGCCCGTCCAGGCGCGCGTACGATGCCCGGCTGGCTGGAGGACAGATCGCCCATCAGCCCGCGCCGAAGCGGTCCGCGCCTTCTGCGGCCAGCTCGGCCAAAGGTTCACTGCGGAGGTGTGGCCGCACTGGTGGAATGCGGGCGACCAACGCAGATCGACTGGGAGATGAGCGAAGACGGTCACCCCACGCGCGAGGAGGTGGCCGCCCACCGCGGCACCCGCACGCACGTCGACCACATCACCCTGTCCACGCGGGTGGGCGAGATGATCGGTGGGTGCGCCAGTCCCTGCGCTCGCCGTGCTGCTGCGCCGCAACGGACAGCCCGCTTCTCACCGTGGCGCTGTGGGACGCGGTCACCAGCCCGCCCCGATCCGCCGGCCCGGCAGCCACCGTTGTCATGCCTGCTCCACTGGTCTGCCAGATGCCGCTTCTTTCGCTACGAACAGCCCTCCCGCTCGGGCGGCGTGGCCACGATCGGGCGTCGGCAGACGTACGTGCGCGCGGGCGGCAGGTTGCGCCAGACGGTTCTGGTCGTCAGCACCTCGTCGAAGGCCGCGCCCAGCCGCCCGCGGAACCGCCTGCCTGGGCCGAAACGGGTGCCGGTCAGATAGGCGATCGTGGCGAAGCTGCCGCCGGGCGCCAGGACGCGCGAGACCGCCTCGAGGATGCGCCCCTGAGCCCGTTCCGGGATGAGCGTCCACGGCAGCGCGCTCACCACGGCGTCCACCTCGCCCTCGCCGATGCGTGAACCCAGATCGGCGGCGTCCATGTGCAGAACCTCCAACCACGGACGGGTCTCCGCCAGATGATCGACCATCGCGGGGTCGGTCTCCACCGCCACGAACCGCGCATGGGCCGGTAGCCGCGATCTGATCAGCCCGCTGATCACACCGGTCCCTGGACCCAGCTCCAGCACGGTCGGCGCGCCCCGCTTCGGCACCACCTCGACCAGTTGCGCGGCCAGCGTTTCCGAAGTGGGGGCGAACGCGCCGATCACCAAGGGCCTGCTCACAGCCGCCTTCAGGAAGACGCCAAGATCAGATCGCATGCTTCGACGCTAGTGACGCGGCGGTCCGGCCGACTCCTGCCTGGCGGCGATCTCTTGTCTCCGCCCACGAGCCGGGGCCCGGCGGCCGACAGGCCGGACCTGTCCTCCTGAGGGAGGACCCACTCACGCCTACGGTAGGCCGCCCGTCCTACCCGATGTACTCGATGGCGAACTGCGGAGCCGACGTGTGATCGGGCTTGTCCCGGTCGGCGAGGACCACCAGAATCTCGGCCCGGGCCGGCGGCTGGTGCTCACCGCGTACGCCACCGCACCCGGCTACGAGTGGACCACCAGCCCGCACCGCCCGCGATGCTCTTGTCATCGGAATCAGCTGACCACCCCGCTGACTTCAGGAACCGGCGCCGGCCCCATTCCGGTGAAGCGCATTCGTGCTCGCGTGAGACCTGGCTCCACCCGCTCGGGTCTCGGACTGGCCGCCTCTCCCCTATCCAGGCGACGAACCCGCCTTGAACGGCTGGATGCGGACAAGGGCTCATCTACCTGGCCATATGATCGGCGGCATGGCATTGAGACTCGTTCAGGTGAACTTCAAGGCTCGGGACGACTCGGCGCTCGGCCGGTTCTGGGCGGAGGCGCTCGGTTGGGGTGTTTCCAGCGAGGGGCCCGGCGTGACCAACCTCGAGCCCGAGGGCTTGGTCTGGCCGGACCCCGCCGGCTTCTACATCGATGTCGTGACCGTCCCGGACCCCGAAACGGTGAAGTACCGCGTACACATCGAACTCGCCACCACCTCTGCGGCCCATCAGGCCGAGTTGGTCGCGCGCCTCCAGGATCTCGGCGCTACGCCCGCCGATGTGGGTCAGGGCGACGTGCCGTGGACGGTTCTGGCCGACCCGGAGGGCAACGTGTTCTGCGTGCTGGAGCCTCGGGAGATCTACCGGGACACCGGGCCGATCGCCGCGGTGGTGGTCGACTGCGCGGACCCCCGGGCCATGGCCCGGTTCTGGGGCGAGGCGGTGAACTGGACCCTGCACGAGATGACCGACGATCATGCGGTGCTGCGCTCCGCCGAGGGCGTCGGGCCGTATCTGGAGCTTCGCCGCGCCTCCGACGGGACGACCGTGTGGAATCGCGTCCATCTCGACCTGCTGCCGTACCCCGTTGACGACAAGGAGGCGGAGGTGGCCCGGCTGCGGGCTCTGGGCGCCACCAGCGCCGACGTCGGCCAGGGCGAAGTGTCGTGGACGGTCCTCGCCGACCCGGAGGGCAACGAGTTCTGCGTTCTCGGCAAGGGCTGAAGCAGAGCTTCTTCACCTGCGGGTCGTACAACGGCTCCTCAGCGGCGTGGTCGGGCATCTTCCCGTGCAGCGAGGCCATCGCCGTCCGGTCAGCGCGGTCCTGACGGTGACCTGCGGCGAGCGGCGGCCATCCTCGGCAGCGAGGTGGGCCAAATCTCACTGACGACCATGGAGCACTGAAGATCGACAAGTGGGGTTACTTCTCGCCCGTGGAATCACCCCACCGCTGTCCCGCGTGAGGCAGCGCCGGGCGGAGAAAGAGGAGTTTCCGGATGGCCCCGGGCCGCTACAGCTTTCCATCCTGATCAAGGACGCTGCCCGGGGGCTCTCCGGTTACTTCGCCCCTGATCGCATGAACCCGAGTGGCGGGCCGGGTAGGGGCGGCGCATTACTGCGCCGCCCCTACCCGGTGAGCGCCAGCCCTGACTTGACGCCCGCCGCAGCCGGGCCGGCCGCTGGCCGAACGCCCGGCAGGGCGGGGTGCGCTCCTGACGGGGCAGGGCAAGCTATCGACTCTGGTCTACTCCTGGCTGCGCCGTTGATCAGGCGTCACAGACCTGCATGATTCCATGGCCGGCGTCCACGCCCCAGCCGATTCGGCCTGACGGCCATGCAGTGCCGTCGGTGAACCAGATGTGGGACACGGGCGCGTCGCCGGGCACGTGTCCGCTGGACGCGAGCCAGGTGAATCCTGAGTATGGGTTTTCGTCGAAGACGAGGTTCACCAGGCGCTCGCCGGTCTGGCTCTCTAGCTGCCACTCCATTCTTGCGGTCGCGTAGTTGCTGGGGACGTAGAAGTAGAAGTTGCAAAAGCGCGAGGTGGTCACCGGGTAGTAGTCCACCCGCAGGCACGGGTGGTCTTCGTTCGTGGCGTTGGTCCAGTTGATCTCGACGTTCTGGTAATCGCGCGCATTGAAGTACTGCGTTGCGCCGCGGCAGCCGTCGGTGTTCGCCTCCGTTACCGTCACGTGAGGGGCGATGTAGAAGACCTGCGAAGGCTCCGCCGATGCGGGCGCGGTGATGGCGGCCGTTGCCAGGGCCGTGCTGACGGCCAGGACCGCGATGCGCTGAAAGGATCTCACGAGAGGAACTCCTGTCGGGGACGAGATGGTGTGCCGTGATGGCGTGAGATCACTTTCGGAAGGCCGATGCCGTGTCCACCACCAGTGGACAGCGGGTGCGGACGACAACCGGACACCCACCGGGCGTGGACAGCCGTTGACCAGCGCAGAGAAGAAGCATCGGCGAGTGTCCGAACATGATGAGCCGGTCGCCGGGCACGGCCATGGACACCGCCTTGGGTCGGGCGAGGACCCGGTGGCCGCCTTCATCGCGCACTTACGGGTGCTGCGTCAGCGGCGGGGGCCGTCGGTGCGGGAGTTGGCGGACAGGACCCGGCGCGCCCGGATGCCGTATCCGAGGTCGGTCATCGGCCAGGCACAGGGGATCGTCTGCCCTCGAAAGGCGTGGGTTCGATCCCAGCCCTGGGGTGGAGCGCCGCGCCCAGGTCCTCGCAGCCGCCAGGACCCTTTCAACGGCGCAGCGAGAAAACCTTGTCAAGCAGACCCTCGGCGAGGGCGACAGCGCCGATGAACAGGCGGCCTCAGCCTGGAAGAGGCCTGCCCGGCTTCATGCCAATGACCGCCGCACGCTCCTGTCGGGCCGGCCCTCCCCGCGATAGATGGTCGTGGCGGCGGTCCGGGATGTCGCTCTGGGCGCACGGATACAGGCGCTGGCCCCCGGCCCACCCGGACACGGTCCGGAGGCCGGCGTGATGATCAAGAGGTGTGTCGGGGCTGGTTTGCGCAGTCCCGGGCACGCTCACAGCGGCTCGACGCGGCCGCCGTCCAGCCGGGCGCGGGCGTCGCTCTTCCCGGAGGGACGCGGTGGCGGGGACCGGCCGCGCGTCAGCCACACCGGTTGATGTACGGGCGGCTCTCGGAGGCGACGATGCCATCGGTGCCTGCGATCTCCAGACGCCACACGCCGCTCTGACCCATCGGCGCGGTCCAGGTCTTGCTGACGGTTTGACGGCCGGGCGAGTTGGAGGTGGTGAAGGTGAGGGTCTGCCAGGGGTCGCGAATCCATTCGTCACCCTCGTCGGGCACCTGACGGGACCACGCGTAGGAGATCTCACCCAGCCCGTTGCTCTCGATGGAACCCGTGAATGAGTACCTGAAGGGCGCGCCGGTGCGGCAGTTGCCTGACAGCCAGGTCAGCTTGGTGAACTCCGCGCTCACGCAGGTCGTCCGGTAGTACAGCTGGCCGCTCTCCACCTGTGACGGGCTGGTGGTCCGGATGTATGCGGCGCCGCCGTACGGCGCGTCGGGCAGGGTGACCCGCTGGAACGGCGCGCTGACGGTCTTGCTGCCGGGCTCGGTGAACACCACCTCCCGATCGCCGTCCAGGCCGGGAAGCGGCTGGCCGAAGCCATCGACCCAGCGGTAGCGGACGGCCTGGGCGACCGGGGAGTCGATCCGCGCGTTGATCGTGTGAACCACGTCGGCGCCGCAGCGGCCGATGTAGTCGTTCGCGGGCTGGATCTGGGCAGTCTGCGGGACGGCGTCCGTGCACGACAGCTGGTAGGTGACGGTCGCCTGCGCCTGGTTGGCGCCCGTCACGGTGATGGTCCGGCTCTGCGAGCCGCTGCCGCCCGCGTAGTGGGACATGACTTCGGTCACCGTCTTGGTGCCCGCCTCGGTGAAGGTGACCGATTCAGGCCTCCGCCCCCATTGCCAGTGCGACCAGCGGTAGGAAACAGTGCCAGGACCGTTGGCGGTGACCTGCACGGTGGCGGTGAACTGCATGGACGGCGCGCAGAGTCCGGTGTAGGAGGGAGGTGCGACCCCCGTCGGCGTCACCGAGACCTCCACTCCGTCGGCGGCCTGGGCTGGGACCGTACCGGCCAGCATCAGCACGATCGCCGCAAAGAGAACGCTCCACAAGCGCATGTCTCGTCCTTTCACATCAGATGACGGGAACGGATGGTGGCGGGGAGCGCTTGGGTTCCACTTGAAACGTTTGGAAGCGGCTGGGAGCGAGACGTCGTGAGGCGACACGAGCGACCTCGGCTCGAAAGCACTCCGCATCTGGACGGCTCAGGACTTACTGCGAGCACCACGCAGATGCCTGGACATGTCCAGCATTCGACCTGCTCTCCGAGCCGCTTGGTGAAAGGCGAACGCCGTGCCACGACGATGATCGGCAGGGCTGGCCGGAGCTCGCGGCGAGCAGGGATTTCTTGGTGCTGTCCTGCTCGGGCGGCCGCGCGGTCAGGCCCGCCTCCGCGGCCCGCAGCCGCGCCAAGTCCGCCCGTTCATCATGCAGGCTCTCCACCTGCTGGCGCGCCGTCGCGTGCTCGCGTGCTCGCGTGCGGCGTTCTCCCATTCGGTCTGCGCGCGGGTGAGCTGGACGGCCGCCGCGGTGCGGGGGCTGGCCGCTATGTGGACGCTGTTCCGCGTCTACAAGGCGACGTTCGGACGCCCGAGGCGCGCAGGTTCCGGGCGCTGGCGGCTGAGGCGGACTGCGCCTGGACGCGGTACTGCCTCGACGCCCGATAGCATGTGCCGCCCTCGAGGAACTGGGTGTGGGGCGCCAGCGGCTCCGGTGGCCGCCCACGCTCCACACCCTTCCGGGGCCGGCCCCGCTTCGGCGCGTTGCTCGGACGCCGGCCGGCCTGCCCGGCAGGCTGGCTCACGAAGGAGAGCTGATGAAACTGAGTGACCTACTCGCCGGCTACCCCCATGAGGTCGTGCAGGGTGAGCCGGACAAGACCGACGTGCGAGCCGGCATCGCCTACGACTCGCGGCGGATGACCGCCGGGTCGATGTACGTGGCGATGCGAGGCCGCCAGGCTGATGGGCATCAGCATGTGGCCGACGCGGTGCGTCGGGGCGCGGTCGCGGTGCTCGTGGACCAGCCGATCGAGGCCCTGCCCGAGCCGGTGTGTGTGGTGCGGGTGGCCGACACCCGCGCCGCCGTACCGCGGGTCGCCGCCCGCTACTTCGGCGAGCCCAGCCGGGAGATGGACGTGGTGGCCGTCACCGGCACCAACGGCAAGACCTCCATCTCGTACATGGTGGAGGCGGTGCTGCGGATCGCCAGCCTCGCGCGGGTGGGGGTGATCGGCACCGATGGGTACCGGATCGCCACAGAGACGATCGCAATGGACCGGACCACGCCGACCACGCCGGAGGCGGTGGACCTGCAACAGCTCCTGCGCACCATGCGGGATCGAGGTACCGGCACGGTGGTGATGGAGGCGTCCTCAATGGCGCTGGAGCTGCATAGGGTCGATCACACCGACATCGACGTGGGCGTTTTCACCAACTTGACCCCGGATCACCTGGACAATCACGGCAGCATGCAGGCGTACAAGGAGGCGAAACTCCTGCTGTTTCGGGGGCTGTGTCGGCGGGCGGTGGTCAACGCCGACGACCCGGTCAGCGCCGACATCGCCGCCCTCATGCCGGGCGCCACGACGACGTATGGACTGGAGGACGCGTCTGCGGACTTCCGCGCGACCGACCTGCTCATCGAGGCGACCGGCACCCGGTTCGTGCTGCACCACGCCGGCCGGATGCGCCCGGCGCGGGTGCCGCTGCCCGGCCGGTTCGCCGTCTCCAACGCTCTGGCCATGCTCGCCGTCTGCCACCTGCTCGGCCACGACATGGACGCCCTCGTCGCCGCCCTGGCGGAGCTGCCGCCGATCCCGGGCCGGTTCGAGACCTACCAGACGCCGGATGGGGTATCGGTGGTGGTGGACTACGCCCACAGCAGCGACTCGCTGGAGGAGGTGCTGACCACGATCCGAGGCTTCGCCGGCGGTCGGGTGATTACGGTGTTCGGCTGCGGCGGCGACCGGGATCCCAGCAAGCGCGCCCCGATGGGCGAGATCGCCGGCAAACTGTCCGACATCGTCATCGTCACCAGCGACAACCCGCGCACCGAGGACCCCGGAGCGATCATCGACCAGATCATGCCCGGCGTGGCGGCCACCGATGCCTCGGCCGTGCGGATCACCGATCGGCGCGAGGCCGTCGCCCGGGCCCTGCTGGAGGCCCAGCCCGGCGACATCGTGCTGTTGGCGGGCAAGGGCGCCGAGCCGTACCAGATCATCGGCGAGCGCAAGGCGCCGTTCGACGACATGAGCATCGTCCGCGAGCTGACCGGCGACTCCTCGCCGGCCCGGTGACCCGCGAGGGCGCCCGCGGACCTGCGCTCCGCGGGCACGTCAGGCTTGTCGTCGGTTCTTCAGCACCGTGAGGAACAACGGCTATGGCCTACTGCATCGCCGTACGACCACCTGGCGGCGCGCGAACGTGGACGGTGATCGATTCCACCTTCGCCACGGTGGGGCCAGTCGAGGAATGGCTGGAGGCCCATCGCCTGAGCTGGTCGCCCAACACGGTGCGCAGCTTCGCGACCGCGCTGTCGCAGTGGTGGACGTTCCTGCAGCACCGCGACGAAGCCGAGGGCTGGGATCGGCTTGGCGTTCCGGCGATGGCAGCCTTCGTGCGCTGGCTTCACGACGGCCGGCACCGTGAGACTGTGCCCGCCGTGCCCATGGTCGCATCCGGGGCGGGTGGTGGGCTGTCGGTCAGCACGTTGGAGGCCCGGCTGGCCGCGGTGACCTCGTTCTACCGCTGGCAGGAGGCGGTGCATCAGGTGACCGTCACGCACCGCCTGCTCAAGGGCGTCTCCCGCCGCGCTCCTGCGCGGGGTCTGCTGGCGCACCTGGCCAGCAGACGTCCCGTGGTCGCGGCCAGGCTGGTCCGCGTGCGCCGTACGCGCCGGAGCGACCGGTGACGATGGCGATCAGGCGGGTCAGGATCTGGTCGTGGCGGTGGAGCGGCTTTGCGGCGTCAGGAGTCGTGCGGGGCGGCGGTGGCGGTCGCGAGCAGGGTGAGGGCGGCGTCGCGGGCCTGGTCGGCGGTTCCGGCCGTGCGGTGGTGTGCGGCGACGACGGTGGCGCCCTCGACCAGGATGAGCAGTTGGCGGGCGAGGGAGGCGGGGGCGGCGGCTCCGGCGCGGGTGGCGATGTCGGAGAGAAGGTCGAGGTAGCGGTCCAGGTGCCGTGCGGTGATGGCGCGCACGGTTTGGTCGTGGTGTTGGGTGGCCGCGTTCACCACGGCGCAGCCGCGGAAAGTCGGTTCGTCATGCCACTGTTGCAGGGCGTCGAAGATCGCAGCCAGCTGGTCGGCGGGGTTGTCTCCGGCCGCCGCGACGGCCGCGGCGAGCCAGTCGGACACGCGCTGGCTGCGTTTCTCCAGCATGGCCGCGACGAGGCCGTCCTTGGTGCCGAAGTGCCGGTAGAGCGTTTCCTTGGACACCCCGATGCGCGCGCACAGCTCGGCGACGCCGATGCCGTCGAGTCCGCGCTGGTACAGCAGCGGGGTGGCCGCCTGGAGGATGGCGGCGCGGGTGCGCACCGGGTCGATCGTCGTTCCCTTGGTCACTGGCACACACAGATGGTACCGCTCGGTTCGATTACTGCTAGGCTCCGAAGGCCGAACCGATCGGTTCGATCTCTTGGGTGGTGTCAACATGATCATTGTTCGTCGGCGCGATCGTCGCAGTGGGGCCGTCCCGCGCAGGGCCCCCGATCGCCGGGTCCTGGCGGCCGGGTCGGTGTGGGGACGGTGAGGCCGCCGGTGTGGCAGGCGGTGCAGCTGGCCGCGGGTACCGCCTCGGCTCTCGGCCTGGCCCGCTTCGCCTATGGTTTGCTCCTGCCGGCCATGCGCGATGATCTTCGCTGGAGTCTGACCCAGGCCGGCGTGATGAGCGCCGCCAACGGGCTCGGCTACCTGTTCGGCGCGCTGGTGACCGCCGCCCTGGTCCGGCGGATGGGCAGCGCGGCCGCTTTCCGCTGGAGCATGGTGCTGACCGCGGTGGCGCTGGTGGTCACCGCGGTCAGCGGCCACTATCCGGCGCTGCTGGCCGCCAGGGCCGCGGCGGGCGTGACGGGGGCGGTGGTGTTCATCACCGGCGGTGTGATCGCATCGCGGATCGCCACTCGCGCCTCCTCCGGTGCCCCCATCGTCGTCTACTTCGCCGGCACCGGGCTGGGCATCATCCTCAGCGGCGCGACCATTCCGGCACTGGGCACCCACTGGCGCATCGCCTGGGTCGGCATGGGGCTCGCCGCCGGCCTGGCGACCCTGGTGAGCTGGACGGCCGCGAGCCCTGGGGGGGAGGAGAGGGCCGTCACCGCCGGACGAGCGCGACTGCGCCCTCTGCGGCGCATGCTCCTGGCCTACCTACTGTTCGCAACCGGATACATCACCTACATCACTTTCCTGTCCGCCTACCTCGCCGAGCGCCAGGCCCCCCTCACACAGGTGACACTCATCTGGACGGCCCTGGGGACGGCGGTCCTGGCGGCACCGGCGCTGTGGAGCCGTCCCATCACCCACTGGCGCGGCGGCAGCGCGCTCGCCGCGCTGTTGGTCCTGCTCGCCGGCGGAGCGGCACTCGCCCTGGCATCCCCTGCCCCGCCCCTCGTTCTCGCGTCCGCGCTCGTCTATGGCGCGACGTTCATGAGTGTGCCCGCCGCCGTCACCGCGCTGGTCAAGGCGGAAACCCCACCCGCCGACTGGACGGCCACGCTGGCGGCCTTCACCACCGTGTTCGCGGTGGGCCAGACCGCCGGTCCGTGGATCGCCGGCATCCTGGCCGATCACACCTCGACCAACGCCACGCTGGCCTGGACCGCGATCCTGTGCGCCGCCGCGGCAGCGATCGCCGCCACCGTAGGCCACCACCGGTCGCCCGCGCCGCCCGCCACGGCCACCACCGCAACGCACCAAACCGGCACCTGAGATCACCCGCACGCCGGCCTTCGCCGGCCACCAGACAAGGAGAACGACAGTGACCACCTTCGTGCTGATTCCCGGCATGTGCCACGGCGGCTGGTGCTTCCACGAGCTCACCGAACAGTTGCGCTCCCGCGGGCACCGCGCATACCCCCTGACCTTGAGCGGGCTGTCCGAGCGCAGCCATCTCCTGCACGGCGGCGTGAACCTGGACACCCACATCCAGGACGTGACCGGCGTGCTGGCGGCCGAGCAACTCCTGGACGCGGTGCTGGTCGGCCACAGCTACGGCGGAATGGTGATCACCGGAGTCGCCGACCGCATGCCCGAGCGCGTCAGATCACGGGTCTACCTGGACGCCGTCGTACCAGGCGACGGCGAATCCATGTGGAACCTGGTCTCCGACAACGAACGGCAGTGGTACCTGGAGGTCACCGAGACCGGCAACGCGGTCCGTCCGATGCCGTTCTTCGACCCGCGAGCCACACCCCACCCCCTTGCCTCCCTGCTCCAGCCACTGCGCGTCACCAGCAGCCCCACCCACAGCCGCCGCGACGTCTACGTGTATGCGGCAGGATGGCCGACCCCATCACCGTTCACCACCACCTACCAGCGGCTACGCCAGGACCCCGCGTGGACCACCCACGCGCTCGACAGCGGGCACAACCTCATGCGCGACGCCCCACAGGACCTGCTGAAGATCCTGCTCGAAGCCGGCGAAACCAGCTGACCCACCGATCTCGGCTACCCGACCGGACTACAGGCCAGTCCTCTACATCATCCTCGTCAACCCCGAGCGGGGCACCCGCCACCATCTGACGACGTCTCGTACCTCGGCTACCTGGCCGAGTTCGCTCATAGTGGGCGATGGCCTCCCCACGCGGGGTCGGGTTGCCGTCCCGCTGGATCATGCGCATCACGCCGTAGGCGCGGATCTCACCGGTGTAGATCGACACCACGACACGCAGGGATGTCGCTCCAGTGCCGCTTGATCGTTTCCAGGCCGATCTTCCCGCGGGCGAACCGGGACAGGCTCCCGTAGGCGGCGTCCTGGATGCGCCAGCCCTTCTGATCGGAGAGATCGACAAGGTCGCCCACCGCCGAAATCAGACGCCTTCGCGCAGGTACAGGTCGCGCAGCAGGCCGATCTCGCCGCCGTGATGTGTGACCTCTTTCAGAGCGTGCAGCGCGAGCTTCAGATAGGTCTCATCGGCCCAACCGCCGGGGCCCATGCCTATCGGCGCCAACAGGCGCTTGTCGCCGAGGGCTGCGATCCGGGAGATGAAGTGCTCCCAGTCCTCGGCGAGCGCCTGGATGCCCTCTTTGGCGGTGCCCGGCCACACATCGCGGTCGCCGTAGTCGGGAACGTCGTCGAAGAGGTAGATCACGTAGCCTCGCAGGCAGAGGTTGCCGATGTGCCAGATGCGCCAGGCGATCGTCGTGACGGGGTCCGGCGCCTCCGGACTCGATTCCGGAAAGAGCGTGGCGACGCGGAAGAGGCCGTCGTCGCCGGGGCGGATGCCGATGCAGTCGCCGACCGGCTCCCAGTGGTACTCGGCGTCGGTCAGGCCCTCCAGGCGGCCGAACAGCTGGTAGCGCACGTTTTCGAAGGTCGCGAGAATGTCCCGCGTGACGGGGTCGGGCACGATCATGTCAGCCATGTCAACTCCAGGGCTCGGTGGTTTCGGGTCGGTCGGGATGATCAGGGTCGACGGGTCGGCGACTTGGTCACGTGCCGCCGCCTCGGCGTGTGTCGCCGGGTGCGAGCAGGCTGGTGAGTTCGGCGATGGCGTCCGGCGACGGCTTGAAGTAGCGGCGAACGTTCTCCGCCTTCTTGTGCCGCGACTTGGCCATCAACATCAGCAGGCTCGCCCCCTGCTCTCCGAGGTGGGTCAGCCCGGAGTGCCGGAACTCGTGCAGATCCCAGCCTGTGCCCGCCCCGTGCAGCGCGGTGTGCTCGTCCAGCAGGGCGCGGGCCTGGCCGTACGACAGCCGGGCCAGCCCGGAATCCGGGCACACGTCCCGCGACGAGACCACCTTGCCCGGCCCAGGGCGGCGGTGAGTGACGAACACCGGGCCGCGGGTGCGGTTCTTCAGCAGCCGCGGCAGCAGCCGGGCGGTGCCGGCTTCCCAGTACACGGGCTCCAGCACGAAATCCTCGCGGGCCTGGCAGCGGCGGCGGGTTTTGGACTGCGCGCCTTTGGCCTTCACCAGCGCGCGGCGGCCGGCGAAGTCCAGGTCCTCGATGTTCAGCGGCAGGATCTCCTCCGCCCGCGCCACGGTCTCGTACAGCATCCGGTAGAAGCACTTCTCCCGCAGGTGCACCTCGCGGCGGGCGATCAGTCGGTCGATCGCCATCTTCGAGCGCGCCGGCGTCTCGGAGTCCGGCGGGGTCAAGCGCTTGGCCCAGGCCGGCACCTCCGGGCCGTCGAAGCCGCGCTCGGCGCACCAGGCGAGCCAGGACAGCACCGCCGCCCGGCGGGCGTTTCCAGGTGTTCACCGCCGTCGAGCCCCACAGCGCTTCGAGGGCCTCGCCGATCTCGTCGTCCGCGACCTGCCCGAGCGGACGGCCCTCACCGACCCGTTCGGCGGTCTTGCCGACCCCGATCGCGTAGTTCCGCACCGTGTTCGGGTTGCCGAGCGCGTCGAGGAAGGCGTCCGCGGCGCCACGGATGGTGAGCGCCTTCCCGGCGGGCAGCTGCGCGACGGTGGCCACCGCTTCCCCCTCGCCACAGATAACAGGGCCGCTTCGCGTAGCGGCCCGGAACCGTCGCCGCAGGTCGCGATCAACGATGCCCCAGATGATAGGGCGTTATCTGCGGCAAGGCTTCAGCATCCCCCGACGCCGCCGGCGTCACCGACCGCCCACCAGGCCGATCAAGGTTTAGCGCCGGCTTTCGTTCCGATGTTCCTCAACCCCCGTCCAGGTAGTCGAGTTCGTGGGCGGTCAGCCGGGCCAGACGAGCTTGCCCTCCTTGGCCGCCATCGCGAGCGCGGCCCGGAGCCGACAGGCTCGATCAGCCGATCGGTGGTGCGAGGTACTCCAGCGCATAACCGTCGCCGGAGGCGGTTACGCGGGCGATGCCGGGTGAGTCGAGGTGGGCGCCGGCTACGAAGTGGTGTGGTCGGGTCAGTTGTTCGAGGAGGGCCGCTCGCGCGGCGCGGGCCTGGGACTGGTTGCCGTCAAGCTCCCAGGACACCTTCGGCTGATCGAATTGGAGCGTGGGAACGTGAACGGTGTCGCCCCAGGCGAGAAGGTGGCCGGTGCCGCTCCTGACGTCGTAGACGGTGTGACCGGGTGTGTGGCCCGGTGTCGGGATCGCGGTGATCCAGTCGTTGATCGCGACCTTCTCCGACACGGGTACGACCCGGTCGCGGATCGGCTCGAGCCGCCCCGTGAACACCGAGGTGTCGCCCGCGCCGATCCACACGCGCTCGAGTTTGGCGAACGCCTCTGAACCGTCCGGCGCGATCAGGCCGCTCACGTGGTCTTCGTGCTTGTGGGTGATGGCCACATCGGTGACATGCGCGCGGTCGATTCCCGCTTCGTCGAGCGCGTCGTAGATCAATCCCATGGTGGGGTCGTGCCAGGCGTTGGACGCGCCGGTGTCGATGAGAACCGACCGCGTGCCGTCGGTGACGAAGAAGGCGTTGACCGACAGCCGCAAGTTGTCGCCGGCCAGCGGGACGGCGGCCGGCAGCTCGTCGAGCGTGCGCCCATCCTCGTCGCGGAGCCGTGTCGGCGGCATGTCGATGTACCCGTCTCGCAACGAGATCACCTGCAGATCGCCGAATTCGAACGTGGCATGGTGCTGGCCACTCGAGATCAAACGCATGGAACCTCCGCCGTGTTGGGCACACATCTCGTGTCTTCGATCGAAGACCATATCTTCTTTAGAAGAAACCCTACACTGTGGGCAGCGAAGTACCCATCGATCGAGGAGCACGGTGCTCGAGCAAGACGGAAACGCGGCCGGACCACAGCACGGTGACGACCTGGCCGGCGCGTTCGGCGGTAACGTGCGGCGACGCCGCGAGGAGGCGGGCCTGACGCTGGAGCAGCTGTCCACACAGTCGTCGGTCAGCCGGGCGATGCTGTCCAAGGTCGAACGCGGTGAGAAGAGCCCGACGATCGGCGTCGCGTCCAGGATCGCCCACGCGCTCGACGCGTCGCTCTCGGACCTGATCGGTGCGCCGGCTGCTGCCGCATCTGGTGTGGCCATTGTCATGCGCAAGAACGATCGCCCCGTTTTCCGTGACCCGGAAACCGGCTTCGAGCGGCACATGGTGTCAGCGGCCCCGGGCGCGGGAGGAGCCGAGATGGTCGTCCACTACCTCCCCGCGCAGGTCTCTACCGGACTGCTGCCCGCGTATCCGCCGGGTACGGAGAAGCAACTCGTGGTGCTCGAAGGCACCCTCACCGTCGCGATCGGCGGGATCAGCGAGACCCTGAACACAGGCGACTCCCTGTTCTTCCAGGCCGACGCGGACCACGGCTTCGCCAACCGAACGAACGCTCCCTGCGAATACATCATGGTCATCTCGCGCAGAACCTGATCGGCCGCAGCTTGCGGGGCTGGACAAAGCCGGCTAGGGCATCGCCAAACTCACGGCATTCTCCGGGAAAGCCGACTTGCGAGCATCGCCCGCCCTTCCATGGTGGCGGTGTCGATGCCCTGCTCGATGACGTGCAGTCCGATGCCGCGCTCGCGCAGCTCGGCACCGAGCGTCACCAGGTGCAGCACGGAGCGGGAGAGCCGGTCGAGCCGGGTGACCTTCAAGGTGTCGCCCTCGCGCAGCAACTGCATGACGAGGTCGAGCTTCGGGCGGGACGCCTTCGCGCCGCTGGCGACGTCGACATGGATGTTGTCGCGGTCCACGCCGTGGCGGAGAAGCGCGTCCATCTGATGATCGGGGTTCTGGTCGGCCGTCGAGGTGCGGCAGTAGCCGATGAGCATTGTCGGAAACTACCCGAAGGGCCGGTCTCCGACGTTGATGTCCGACGCGAGTTGCCGACAGTGCCCACCTGCGGGTTCACGATGGCCTGCCAGTAGGAGTGGAACGGCCAACCGGGTTTAGTGTCACATCTGTTGACAGTGCTCCATGATGGAGCCGACACCCTCGCTGGGCTCATGGCGTGGCAGGGGAAAGCTGATGTGCGAGGAGGCCATCCATGGCGGTACCGACGTTGACCCCTGAGCAGCGGGCTGTGGCGGTGGTTAAGGCCGCCGAGGCGCGGAGGGCGCGTAGCGAACTGTTGGCTGGGGTCCGGGCCGGGACGGTCACGGTGGCGCAAGTGTTCGCCCGGGCGGAGGAAGAGATCGTTGTCCAGAAGACGAGGGTCGTTCAGGTGCTGCGAGCGGTGCCTGGTTATGGGCCGGCGAAGGTCGCCGCGTTGATGGCGACGTGCGGGGTCGAGGCGAAGCGACGCGTCGGCGGACTTGAGGAGGCGCAGCGCGAGCGGCTGCTCACAGCGTTTGCGGGGTAGTTCCTGATCCTCCGCCTGGGTCGGCCCGATGGGCGGGCTGCAGGACCTGGTCCTGCAGACGCTGTCGAAGCTCGGCTTGTTCGGGCGTGAGCGGATCGTCTGGGCGTCGGATGCGGGTTCGGCGGGGGCGGGGGATGTCGTCGGCGTCCTGGAGGCTGGCGAAGTCGGCGTGCGCCTGGGCGACGGCCTCGGGGTATGCCTCCTGCTTCTCGTGCTCGGCGAGCGCTCGGTAGATGCTCGCGACGCTGGGGGCCAGGCCCTTGCGTTTGCCGGTGGGGATGATCAGGTCGGGCTGGATCTGCTCGACCGATTCCCCGTTCGCCCGGCGGCGGAGCACGGTGTGCAGCATGTCGTCGGTGATGACGGGCGGCCGGCCGCCGTGCTTGCCCTTGCGGGCCGCCGCGTCGAGTCCTTCGAGGGTCGACTCGCGGACGTTCTCCCGTTCGGTCTCGGCCATCGCCGCGAAGAACGCGAACAGCAGGCGGCCGGGCCCGCTGGGGTCGTACATCCCGGGCAGGGGCCCGGCGAGCATCTCCAGGACCAGGCCGTGCGCGGTGAGGTGATCGGCCAGGGCGGTGAGTTCGGCGGCGTCGCGGCCCAGGCGCTTCATCTCGTAGACGGTGAAGATGACCCGGCAGTGCGGGGCGTGGGCCTTGATCTGGCGGGCCAGCGCGAGCGCGGCCTCAAACTGTGGCCTTACGCGCACCCGGGTGCTGATCTTCTCGGAGAAGATCTTCTCGCGGCCGATGCCGTGCGCGGACAGCGCGTCCAGTTGCGATTGCAGCTCCTGAGTGAGCGAGCTGCACCGTGCGTACCCGATGCGGATGTCGGCGGTCGGAGCGTCCGGTGCGAGGGCGAGCGGAACCGGGGTGCCGGGGCGCCACGGCTGGCCGGGTCCGCGGTCGGCGGGGGTCGGCACACGCAGGAGCTTGGCGAGCCGGGGCACCTTGGTGAAGCGGCCGGTGTGGTAGGTGCCTGCGACCGCGCCGGAGCGCGCGCGGCACGGCGAGCCGGGCTCGGCCGTGCAGCGGGGGCAGGGGTGCCGCTCGACCTCGTCGGCATCGCGGTCGGCATCGCTGGGGGATGTCTCTTGAGGGGCCGTCATGCCCATGGATACTTTCACAAACATTTCTCAGAAGTACCCCGAACCCATCTTTGCGTGAGAACGAGTTCTGCGAACCGAACCGGGGCTTCGCGATTCCCGCGCAGCTCTTTTTGATCTTGCTCTGGGAATGGATCGTTTATGAGAACGCCGACAGCAGTCGTCGTCGCCCGCCGTTGCCGAAGGAGTGGCTACGCGCCGTGCCCTGGGCGATGCTCTCCGGTGCGGCACTCAGAGAGATTTGGAACGGAATCCGGCGTTAACACGGATCCCGCTGGTCAGCGGGGTCTCGCTCGCCCACCTGAACGTGGTGAATGCCGGATTCCGTTAGGGCCGGCCGGGTAACAGCCACCCCCGCTTGCGTCACAACGCCGGGCCCCGGCACGCCCGGACCAAAATGCTCACGAACCGCCATTGTCTTGAACAGATCACGGTTCCTTTGATTGGCGTTATGTGCGCCTTTGTCGACGACCGTACCCCGGACGACGATCGGGCACCGGTGGAGATTCGCCGGGACACCGTGAGGCTGGCCGAGGTCAGGGTGCGCCGGGGCAGCCCGCCGCTACAGGTATTGGCCCGCTTCGGCGCTGGCTGTCTTCGACACACGCACCGACACCACGTTGGCGAGGTTGATGACCACGCTGTTCACGTCGGTCTCACGGTCATATCTTGCCCGCATCAGCACGAGGCTGCGCCGCTCGTCCACGGCACGAGCGATCGCCCCTATCGCCTCTGCCTCCTCGCCGAAGTCTCCGCTCATCACGGAGACGTCTTCGCCGCCCATCAGGTGGAATCGTAGGATCAGCGCGATATTCTCAGGCACGGCCGGCTCCTTTCGCCAGGATCCGCAAAGGGATACCTGCCCAGCGTCGAACGCTGTAGGCAACCACCCTCCACCTCCGCCTGCCGTGTCCGGCGGACGCGACGCCCTCCAAGCTGGATACAGGCAGTGACAAACCCGTCATCCACCCCGAACCGGATTTGTGGTCAATGGTCGGCGATGAGGGCGTCCAAGGCGGCGGCCTTGTCTGCCTCGGTCGGCAGGGCGTAACGGCGGGTGGTGTCCAGCGAGCCGTGGCCGAGGAGTTCAGCGACCAGGATGGGGTCTTTGCCGTCGCGGATGAGCTGGGTGGCGAAGGTGTGGCGCAGGACGTGTGGGCTGAAGGGTTCGGTGGGGTCGTCACCCAGGCCGACGGCGTCGCCGAGGCCGGTGATGATGTCGCGGGCGGCGCGGTCGCTCAGGCGGCCGCCACGGTGGTTGAGGAACACCGCGGCGTGGGTGCCGGCCCCCTTCCAATCGGCGCGGGCCTCCAGCCAGTCGGTTAGGGCCTGGCGCAGGTCCGCATGGACGGGCAGCAGGCGGATCTTGCCGCCATCGCGGCCCTTGCCGCGGATGCGCAGTTCGCCCCTGCGGGCCGACAGGCGGACGTCGGCCAGGTCCAGGCCGACGACCTCGGAGATGCGCAGGCCGGCGTAGTAGGGCAGCAGGGCGATGGCCTTGTCGCGCGGGGATGCGGTGAGCTGGACGTGGCGGACGTAGCGGCGGGTGCGCCGGGCGTCCAGGGCGCGGGGGGCGGTGCGGCGCGCGTCGCGTTCGCGGCGGACCTGGGGCTTGCCGAGGCCGCGGCGAGCATAGAAGTCGTCGATGGCCGACAGGTAGGTGTCGATGGTGTTGGGGGCGCGGCGGCCGTTCTTCAGATGCCGGCGGAAGTCGCGTACGGCGCCGGTGGCGGCGATGGGGTCGGTGAGCGGGTCGCCGTCCAGGGCGTCGGCCTCGGCTTGGCCGGCGATCCAGGTCAGGTAGCCGCGCAGCCGGGAGGCGTACTTGGTCTTGGTGGAGTCGGCCAGCGGGGCGCGCGCGAGTGCGGCGGTGTAGCCGGCCAGGACGGCGGCGTGGGGGGCGGGGAGCGGCACGGCCCGCGACCGGCTGGTGTTTCCGGAAGCTGCTCCGGCCGATTGCGTGATCCCTGACAGCGTGTTTCCGGAAGTCACCCGCTCAGTCTACTTCCGGAATTGCGTGATTCCGGAAGTTATGGCGTACACTGAAGGTACCGAGGTCTTTTCGAGCGTTGGCATTCAGGTCTGCGTCGCCCCCGGCGAACCACCACCGGCCTCTTCGGGCCTGGACAGGTCAGGCGACCATGACGCCGACACTTCTTTCTCAACCCGCACCGCTCAGCTCCGCCTCGTCCGCGATCCCTCGGGCCGATTCCGCGCTACGGCTCAGTCTCCGCCCGGTGCCGAATGGGCGAGCGGTGGTGGACGGGGCCTGGTGGCCCTCCTCCCGTGACGCGGCCGCCGAACTGCCCGGCCTCATCGCCGCCGTGGACCGGCTGCTCGATCGGGTCACGCTCCGCGTGGGCCTGCACTGTGATGTGTGGCAGAACATCCCGCGCCGCATCCCGGCGCGCGGGCGTCAGGTGCGCATCGGCTGGTTCCGCCACACCGACCCGCGTGTGATCGCTCTTAGCTTCGCCGCCGGCGAGCCGGTCGTCCTGCTGGTCGTCCCTTCGGGTACCGCCGCCGGCGCCGCCGGGGCCACGCTCAAGCTCACCGCCCAGGACATCGCCGGCTTGAGCATCGACGCCATCCTCACCCTCGCGCAGCTGCCACCAGACCCCGCTCTGGGGGCCACGGCCGACGGCTCGGCCCGCTGGGAGGACGAGGGCGGGTCGGTCGTCGGGCAGATGGCGCAGCCAGCCATGGGACGGCCGACAACGTCGCAATGACCCCGTGTGCCGCCTGCCGGCCGGATCGAGCGGTCCTGGCACCGCCCGTACTGGCGGCGGGCCGATCTTCGGCCGGCAGGCATCTCATCACCTTTCAGCTTCTCCCGTGAGGAGACATTCCATGACCGTCATCGACACCGCCCCGCTCGCCGGGGTGAGCGCCTCGGCGCCGACCCTGGTGCATCTGTCGGGGGACATCGACATCTTCACCACAGCCCGGCTGCGCCAGAGGCTGATCAACGCCCTCGACCACAGCACCGACCTGCTCATCGTGGATCTGTCCCAGGTCACCTTCTGCGGGGCAGGCGGGATCGGCGTGCTGGTCGGCGTGCAAGGCCGTGCTCGGACACGGGGCATCACGCTGGCCCTGACCGGCGTTCCCCCGCGCGTGGCCCGGCTGCTGCGCATCACCGGGCTGGACCACCGATTCCCGGTCATGGCGTGACCGGCATGCCGAGCACCACCCGCACCGCCGCCGAGGCGGGCTATGACGGCCATGCGCCGTTCCCCCGCCCCGCTGCGCCCGCGCGGGCCGGCATCGTCCCGGTGACGCTGACCGCGGCGATCGTCATCGCCCCGTTCCTGGCGCTGGGCGCCGGCATCTGGCTGGCCTGGGGAAGCGGGATCACCCTCACCGACCTGCTGCTGGCCGCCGTCTTCTACGTGGTGACCGGGCTGGGGGTGACGGTCGGCTTCCACCGGCTGCTGACCCACCGTTCCTTCACCGCCCGCCCGTGGCTGCGCGTTGTCCTGGCCGTGGCCGGGTCGATGAGCTTTCAGGGCAACCTCATCGACTGGGTGGCCGTCCATCGCCGCCACCACGCCTTCACCGACCGGCCCGGCGACCCGCATTCCCCCTACCGCTACGGCACCGGCCTCGGAGGGCAACTGCGCGGCCTGGCCCACGCCCACCTGGGCTGGCTGCTCTCCGCCGAACCCACCTCGGCCGGGCGGTATGCCCCCGACCTGCTGCGCAACGATCCGGCCATGCTGCGGATCTCGCGCGCCTTCCCCGCCTTGTGCGCCGCCTCCCTGCTGCTGCCGTTCGCGGCGGGCTGGGCGATCAGCGGCGGCCTGTACGGCGCCCTGACCGCGTTCATCTGGGCCGGCCTGGTCCGCATCGCCCTGCTGCAGCACGTCACCTGGAGCGTCAACTCCCTGTGCCACATGATCGGCGAGCGGCCGCACACCACCCGCCGCCACGACCGCTCCACCGACCTGTGGCCGCTGGCCCTGCTGTCCTTCGGCGAAAGCTGGCACAACGGCCACCACAGCCAGCCCAACTGCGCCCGGCACGGCCGCGGCCCTCGCCAGATCGACCCCTCCGCCGCGCTCATCAGCCTGTTCGAACGCCTGCACTGGGCCACCAACGTGCACTGGCAGCCCGCCGACGGCCTCGGCCACCATCGCACGGTGGCCGGCAAACACCCGCTGCGAGGCCTACCGGCTACCCGCCCGGCCGAGGGCCAGGGCGCCGCGGTCCGGCGCAAGCACCCCCGATGATGCCCGTCATCCGCCTCTGACAGGGCCGTTCATCTCCTGCTGGCCGTCAGTCCTCATCGTCGGCGTCGTCGGCGTCAGGTTCACGCAGCGCCCGCCGCCCGCCGCCCAGTTGCGGCCGCTGGAAGGAATACCGGCCGTGCACATTAATGTGTTTCCTGATGAACGGGCTGAGCCGGGCGATGTCGTCATCCAGCACCGGATAGCCCTGCGCGCACAGCTGACGTAAAGCGTCATCGATGTAGACGGTGTTCCACAGCACCAGGCAATTCAGAACAATGCCCAGCGCACCCAATTGGTCCTCCATTCCCTCGTAGTATCGCTGGAACACCTGGCTTTTGCGGCCATGGAAGACCTTCTGCGCCAGATCGTGGCGGCCCTCCTGGAGGTTGCGGATGCCCTTGATGCCGCGCCGCATGCCCTCATCGTCGATCAGCGCCAGCACATGCAAGCTTTTGTAGATGCGGCCGTAGATGTTGATCGCCTCGCCCATCGCGGTCGGCCGGCCGTCGCGTTGCAGCATCCGCACCACGTCGTAGGGGTTGACGGCGCTGGTGTAGATGGAGCCGACCAGACGCAGGATGTCCGGCCACCAGCGGGCGACCTTGCCCAGGTCCAACCGCCCGCGCGCCAGCGCGTTCAACGCCCCGTAGTCGGCGTCGGCCTGCACCCGCCACAGCTTCTGATCGGGCAGATCGGCCAGCGCGGGCCGGTACTCCTTGTCCAGCAGATGCGCGAGCCCGAATACCAGATCGCTGTAAGATCCGGTATCGGTGACAATCACATCGGCCCGGCGGCCCTCGCCCGAGCCGAAAATGACATCCAGCGCGTGCAGGCAATCCCGGTCGGTGCCAGACACGATTTTCGACGCGATCCCGAACGCCTGATCGTTGATCATATTCAACCAGGTTATTCCGCGCTTCGGACCGAAATACTTCTTATTCGGCCGGGCGTACGCCGACGGCACCGGGACGACGAACCGCATGCCGTCAATGGCCGCGACCAGGCCGCCGCCCAGCGCCTGGGCGAAACCGATCCCGGTCTGCTTGGCGATCAGGTGCGGGTTGGCGGCGGCGTAGTTGTCGGCGCGCAGGTAGGTGTGGTCGACGTAGCCGAGCCGGTGCCGTTCCAGCGCGGGCACGCCCTTGACCGCGATCGGCCCGTAGGTGATGTTCAGCGCTTGGGCGGTCAGGCACGCGGCCACCGTGATGTCCAGGTCGTCCAGGTGCGGGCCGGTGCCGGCGATCGAGGTGGAGGCCTCCATGAACTTCGGGCACCAGCTCAGTACCTCCACGACCGCCTCGGAGATGTCCACCCGCGGCATCATCGCCTCCACCCGCTTGCGCAGGTCGATCAGCGACGGCGGCTCATCGATCGCTTTCACGCTGGCCACGTGGATCTTGCCGTCGTCGTCGATGGTGACAGCGGCATTCGCGGCCAGCCCGGCCCGCACCACCCGGTAGGCGCGATCCAGCCGCTCGGCGTGCTCGGCCAGCAGCCCGGTGGGGTCTTCCGGCAGCCCCAGGTCGGTCAGCACGCTGTCCTTGACCGCCGCCCACGCCGAGCCCTTGAGTAGCTGCGCGTCCGGGTCGCGCCATCGGCTGGAGGCGGGCGCGTAGATCTCGCGGCGTTTGAGATGGCGGTGGAACTGCTCGAGCGCGCAGAACACATACGCGTTACGGTCAACCAGCCCGTCCGTGCGGGCCGGATGGCCGAACACCAGCCGCTTCCACGCACCCGTCACCACCAGCGCATCGATCAGCCGCAGCGGCAGCACCGTGACCGGATGGTGGCGCGAGCGGTAGGCCAGCGCCTCCGGCAGGGCCTTCATTGCGGCCAGCACCCGCGCTCCCTCGGCGTTGGCCTCGAACGCGATCACCGCGGTCAGCAGCTTCACGAACCCCGACACGGTCGCGTACTTGCTCGCCATCTCCGCCCGCCAGCCGCCGTCGTCCTCGGCGTCCGGCGGCGGCACCAGCCCGGTCACGGTGGCCACCGCCGAGCGCAGCTGAGCGCGCGGCACCACCGCGTCGATCATCTCCCACACCTCGAACAGCCGCACGTCCTCGCTCCACCCCTCGGCCTCCAGCAGCACCTCCACCGCCTGGGCCAGCCAGGCCGAGGCCCTGGCCAGCCGGGGATGCTTGACGACCTTCCGCTTGTCGGCCTCCCGCTGCGCGCGCCCCAGCAGCTCCGTCACCATGAGCAGGTCCAGCAGCTCCAGCGTGTCGTCGATGGTCTTGGTCTCCAGCCGCTGCGCGGTGGCCAGCAGCGTGGCCAGCCGCCGCGAGGCGGGATGCTTCTTCAACTGGGAGGAGTGGGCGGTCAGGCCGTAGCGGGCCAGCTCGTCCAGCCGCCGCTGCGGCACCGCCGCATCCAGCTCCAGCCGGCCCAGCTCGGTGCCGCCGATCTCGGCCACCAGATCCAGCGACTTGACGATCTGCGGCCCCGACGCCTTCGACGGGCCGCTCCGCCAGCGCTCCAGATCCGAGACCTTCTTGCCCGGCGGCACCTCCAGCAGCAGGTCCAGCACCGCCCGCTGCTGCGCGCTGAGCAGCGCGACCAGGGTGTCATGCAGCTCCCGCGTGGCGCGTTCCCGCTCGCGCGCCACCAGCCGGGTCAGCGTGCTGATCCCCGGCAGCAGCACATCGTTCTGCCGCAGCCAGCGCACCGCGTACTGGAACAACGCGGTCGGCCCGTCGCCGGTGTTCCACGCGTGCGCCCGCACCTTACCCGCCAGCTCAGCCTCGGCCGAGGCGAAGTCCTTCAGCCCGAACGCCTTGGCGATCTCCCAGGTGTGCTCCAGCCGCGTCTTGTCCCGCTCGGTGTAACGCTTCACGCAGGACGGATCCTCGATCCCCAACTGCGCGGCGACGACGTCCAGGACCTCGTTCGGCACCTCCAGCGGATCAGCCAGAAAGCACCCCAGATAGCGAACGGTCACGAGCTGAAGAGCGAAGCCGCACCGGATGTGCCGGCCACGATGCCCCTTGATCAGGGCCATGTCCTCATTGTCGAGGAAGAAGATCTTCTCCATCTCGGCCCGGGTGGGCGGGCCGTAGTAACGGCCGTACTTCGCCGCTTCTGAGTCGCTCAGGAAGTCGACAGGCATGTACGCAACGTATGACTCAACAGGCACAGGGTCATCAGGGCGACCCAACCGTTACCAACGGCTACCTATCGTCACGCAATGTAGATCAAAGTCGCGCTGTGAAACCGAACCGAATCCGGCGCTGGCCGCGTTCAGAGGCAGCGAAGGGCTCGACTCGCTGACCAGCAGGAACCTCGTTAACGCCGGATTCCGTTCCAAATCTCTCTGACCCCCGGTGCTTCGGCGGGAGCTCGGTGCACGGCAGGGGCGTGACGGTCGGGGCGGCGTCGTTCGCTTTTGGCTGGCCGTTCTTGCGGCTGCGCCGTGTTCTGGCTCCGGCCCCGGATCTTGCGCGATCTTCACGACGTCGAGCCCGGCGGCACGGGCCTGCGTGGACATCCGCGCCTGGATGGACCAGTGAACGAGGCCCCAAGCCGTTCGCGTGGACCAAGACAGCCGAGGAGATCCTCGAATCCCCCGCTCAATATTGCCGACGAATTTCAGGTGGATGACACTAGCCCCAGCTCAGGGCGGTATCCGACGGTAATCCTGCCAGTGCGGGACCCTGGAGGACCTCGCGGGCGCCGCCGTCTTCCTGGCCTCAGCGGAGTCGGTCTGGGTGACGGGCGGTGATCTGGTCGTGGACGGTGGCGACGCGGTGGTGTGAAAGCAACCGCACCGGCAGGCCGCGCTATCCGGTGGGCGGGTTCCCGGTTACCTGGCGGGCGGTGACCAGGCCTGATTCGTAGGCCGCGATGACCGCCTGGGCGCGGTCGCGCACGGAGAGCTTGTCGAAGATGCTGGTGATGTAGTTCTTGACGGTAGAGAGGCTGAGGCCGAGGGCGCGGGAGATCTCGGTGTTGTCGAGGCCCGTGGCCATCAGCCGCCATACCTCGACCTCGCGGGGTGTGAGTTCGTCCAGGCCCGTGGGTGTCGGCCGGGTGCCGTGAGGCGCCCGTACGTAGGTGGAGATCAGCCGGGTGAGCAGGCGTGGAGCGACGGCGGCGTCGCCGGCGTGGACGGTGCGGATCGCCGCGCTCAGGTCCTCAGGTGAGCTGTCCTTGGGCAGGAACCCGTAGGCTCCGGCGCGCAGGGCGCCCACGAGGTACTCGTCCATGTCGAAGGTGCTGAGGGCCAGGACCCGGCTGCCGGGCACGGTGGAGGCGAGTTCCCTGGTCGCGCCGACTCCGTCGAGGACGGGCATCCTGATGTCCATCACCACGACGTCGGGGCGTAGTTGGCGGGCAAGGGTGACGGCCTGCGCGCCGTTCTCGGCCTCTCCCACGACCTCGAAGGACGGGTCGGGGGAAAGGATCAGCGACAGGCCGCGCCGTACCAGCAACTGGTCGTCCACGATCAGCACTCTGATCGGCGGCGCGGTCATGGGTGCGCCCCTTCGTGCTGGACGGCCTCGTCCGTGGTCAGCGGCAGGTCGGCCACCACGGCGAACCCCCCGTCGGCCTGCGGGCCCGCGGTGAGGGTGCCGCCGTGCAGGGCGACGCGTTCGCGCATGCCGATCAGGCCGTATCCGCCGGCGCGCGCCCCCTCCTGTGGCGGGCTGCCCCCGCCGTCGTCGCGTACTTCGATGGTGACTCGATCCTGACGGTAGGTCAGCTTCATGGACGCGCGGGCTGTCCCCGCGTGCTTGCGGGTGTTGGTGAGGGCCTCCTGGGCGATCCTGAACACTGTGAGGCCGATGGTCGGCGGCAACGGGCGCCACTGTCCGTGGACGCTGAACTCGGTCGGCACTCCGGCGAGGCGGGATTCGGTCGCCAGGCGGTCGAGGTCGTCGGCGTCCGGCTGGGGCTGGGACGGCGCGGCCGGGGGTTCGTCGCCGTCCCGTAGGACGTCCAGGAGCTGGCGCATCTCGCGCAGCGCGAGCCGCCCGGAGGACTCGAGGGTGACCAGGGCGTCCTTGACCACCTCCGGTTCTGCGAGGTTGGCCCGCGCTCCGCCGGCCATCAGCTGCATGGTGGTGATGTGGTGGGCCACGATGTCGTGCAACTCCCGTGCGATGCGGCGGCGTTCGTCGGCCACCGCACGGTCGGCGAGGAGTCTGCGGTTGGCGTCCACTTCCCGCTGCCAGCGGTTCATCGCCATGGCGGCGCCGACGACGATCAGGGTGGTGAGGGGCGGGGTGATCGCGTCCTGCCAGGGCGGAATGCGGCCGTTGCTCTGGCTCAGCAGCGTCACCGCTACCGTGACGACGGCCGCGAGCGCCGTCACGCGGCCGGGGCAGGCCCTGGCGACCGAGTACAGGGCGACCACCAGCACGGCGCCGAAGTGCCAGGGCAGCGGCACGGTCAGGGTGGCAGTCGCGTCGAGTGCCAGGACGGCGGCGAGCGTCGCCACCGGGTAGCGACGCCGGGCCAGCAGCGGCAGGGCTGTCAGCGCGACGAAGAGGAACCCGGTCACGCTCACGGTGTGCCGGCCGTCGGAGGCGTTGAAGAACACGTAGCTGAGCAGGTTCATCACGCAGGCGCCGCCGATCACGAGCGCGTCGTTACGGCTCCACGGCAGCTCCCGGGCATCGCCGGACCCGACGTATCGGCTCCTGGACATGTCTGACTTCCCCCTGTACCAGGCCTCTTGGCCCCCGAACCAGGGTTGCACAGCAGTCGGAATGCTCTCACCGCGCGGACCCGGACTAGGACCAGGGTCCTGGTCGCGGCCGCGGGGGAGGACTCAGGGCCCCGGTCAGGATCATCCGCTGCCAGGAGGTTCGCTGCTCTTCTGACTGATGGTCTGGATACCGGCCGGGAACCCCGGCACCAGGTGAATCTGCCAGGAGGCAAAAATGAGTGTTGGCCAGCGCCGATTCCATGCGGTCGTGGCGACAGCGGCCGTGGCCGTGTCGGCCGGTGTGCTGGCGGTGAGCCCGGCGCACGCTTCTTCCCCCGGTTACGACCGGGCGGCCCTGCAAGCGGACCTGGACGCGATCCGCGACGCCGGCACGCTGGGAGTGCAGGCTCGGGTGCTCTCGCCCCGCGCCGATCTGGCCGCATCCAGTGGTACGGCGGTGCTGGGCCGTCAGGTGCCGGTCCCGAGCGGCGGGCATTTCCGGATGGGCAGCAACACCAAGACCTTTGTCGCCGCCGTGATCCTGCAGCTCGAGGCGGAAGGGCGGCTCTCCGTCAACGACAGCGTCGAGCGGTGGCTTCCCGGGCTGGTGCGCGGCAACGGCAACGACGGGCGCGCGATCACCGTCAAGCACCTGCTCCAGCACACCAGCGGCCTGCACGACTCCGTAGGCGACATTGAGAAGAAGATGCACACGGAGCGGGGTTACCGCACTTACCGGTTCCTGCGCATGAGCCCGCGGCGGCTGGTGGCGCTCAGCGTCGGCCATCGACCGCTGTTCGCCCCCGGCTCCCGCTGGAGCTATTCCAACATCAACTACACCTTGGCCGGGATGATCATCGAGAAGGCCGTCGGCAACTCCTGGCGCGAGGAGGTGACGCGCCGGATCATCAAGCCGCTGAAGCTGCGGAACACGACCCTGCCCGGCGACTCCCCGCTCCTGCCCAAGCCGCACGTGCAGTCCTACACCGAGGACGCCAAAACCGCGCGCCCGTTCCGCTCCACCCTGCTCAGCCTCGGCTGGGCCGGCGCGGCGGGCGAGGCCGTCACCACCACAGAAGACCTGGCCAGGTTCTGGCGTGCACTGCTGGGCGGGCAGGTGCTGTCGCAGCAACAGCTGAAGAAGATGATGACCACGGTCCCCGTCGGCGTGCCCGGCAGGGAGTTCGGGCTGGGTATGGCCAAGCAGCGACTGAGCTGCGGAGTCACGGCCTGGACGCACCCCGGCGGCACCCCCGGGTTCATCACCGACAACGCCGTCACCCAGGACGGCCGTACCAGCGTGATCGTCTCCCGGACCACCTACCCCGGCACGCGAGAGCAGGGCCAGGCTACGGCCCGCCTGATCGACAACGCACTCTGCGCCGCCTCCGTCCGCAGGAGCACGTCGTGATCCGCGCCTTGACCGGATATTCCACCAGACACCCATGGAAGGTCATCGCCCTCTGGGCGGTGCTGGGCGTCGCGTTGAGCGCCCTGACCCCGACCCTGTTCGACCGGGTCACCCAGAACCAGACCGGGGACTTCCTGCCTCGCAGCTACGACTCGGCCGCCGCCCTGAACATCGCCAAGGAGCGGTTCGGGGTGAATCCCGACGCGACCACGGTGACGGTGCTGGTCGCCCGCTCCGACGGTAAGGCCCTCAACGCCGCTGACCAGGAGCGGGTCGAGGCCGAGGCGGCGAAGCTGGCCAAGCGCCGGGTGATCATGCCAAGGGAGGACGACGGTCCGCAGCAGTACCTGGTCCCCGACCGCTCCCAGACCCCCACGATCGCCCCGGCGATGACGGCGCCCGACCGGAGTTTCGAGCTGCTCTCCGTCGAACTGATCGGCAATCGTGCGGATAGGGGCGTCCAGGGCGTCTACCGGACCTTCAGGGACGCCGCCCGGACGCAGTTCTCAGAGGCGGGGATGCGTACCGGTTTCGCCGGGCCTCTCGCCGACGCCGTCGACACCGTCGATTCCCGCAAGATCGCCACGACGGTCGGGGGCGGGCTCATCATGGGGCTCATCATCCTGCTCAACGTGCTGGTGTTTCGCAGCGTGCTGGCGGCCCTGCTGCCGTTGCTCGCGGTCGCCCTGATCGGCTTCGTGGCCGCGGGTGCCGTCGCGGGCGCCGCGATGATCAGCGGGCTCAAGCTCGACGCGAGCACCCCCGGGCTGATCAACGTGGTCTTGTTCGGCATTGGCATCGACTACCTGTTGTTCCTGCTGTTCCGCTTCCGCGAGGCACTGCGGGCCAGGCCCGAGCAGTCAGCCCGCGAGGTGGCCGGGCAGGTCTCCGGCCGGGTGGGCACCGCGATCACCTCGGCGGCGCTGACCATCGTGGCCGCCTTCGCCACGCTGGGACTGGCGACCTTCGGGCAGTTCCGCTCGATGGGCCCCGCGATCGCCGTCGCGATCCTGGTGATGCTGCTCGGCAGCCTCACCCTGCTGCCGGCGCTGCTCGCGGCCACCGGCCGCAAGATGTTCTGGCCCTCCAGCACGGCCTTGCACCGCGAGACGCGCGAGGGCCGTGCCGCCCGCTTGGGTGAGCTGGTCACGCGACGCCCGCTGATGATGCTGACCGCCTCTGTCGCCCTGCTCGCCGCACTGGCCGCCGGGCTGATCGGCATCCGCATGGACTACGGCCAGGGCAGCCCCGGCACCCAGACCCCCGCCGCAGCCACCGCGGCCGAGATCTCCCATGCGCTGCCGGCCGGCGTGTCGGACCCGACGAGCGTCTTTGTTACCTCCAAGGACGACGGCGCCCTCACCGCCGACCGGCTGGACGGTCTATCCCGTGCGCTCACCCAGGTCAAGGGTGTGGGCGGAGTCGCGAAGACCGTCCTGAACAAGGACCACCGCGCCGCCAGGATCGACCTCTATCCGACCGCGGACCCGCAGAGCCAGCAGGCCCGCGACCTGGCCTCCGGACCGATCAGGGCCACGGTCGCCCAGCACACGCCCGCCGGGACGACGGCACACGTGGGCGGGACCCCGGCGATCATCGCCGACATCTCGACGGCCGTCGAGCACGACCTCACGATCGTGTTCCCGGTCGCGGCCGCGCTGATCGCGCTGATCCTCCTGCTGCTCCTGCGCAGCCTGCTCGCGCCGGTGATCCTGATGCTCTCCGTCGGGCTCGGCTTCGCCGCCACCCTCGGCACCGCCACCCTGCTGTTCCAGCACATACTCGGCAAGCCGGGCGTCAGCTTCACCCTCCCGCTCGTGTTGTTCCTGTTCGTCGTCGCCCTGGGCACCGACTACAACATCCTGATCACCGACCGGATCCGGGAGGAGATGCAGCGACCAGGTCCGGCCCGCGCCGCCGTGGCCCGCGCCGTACGGCACACGACACCGGCCATCACGACGGCCGGCGTGGTGCTAGCCGCTTCCTTCGCCAGCCTCGCCACGTCCTCGGGCAACGAACAGATCGCCTTCGCGATGACGCTGGGCATCATGGTTTCCGCGCTTGTGGTGTCGCTAGTGCTGGTCCCCGCACTCGCCGCACTGCTCGGTCGGGCCGTCTGGTGGCCGGTCCGCCCTCGACCTACCACGAACCCGCAGGACCGTGCGCCCGAACCCGCCCCGGAACCCGACCGGGCCCCAGCCTCTTGGGGCTCGCCATAGCCGCCGCCCCTGACGGCATGGAAGGGGTACGGCCGGAGTACGCCAGAAACACACCGCTTGGTGCAGGTATCTCGCCTGGTGTCAGCAGCCGTGTCGTCGTGCTCGGAGGTGATGCGGGCAGAGGTCTCCCGCCGAGACTGTTCCGACCCGAGGGAAAGCGCGTACGGTACAAACGGTTCCGGTGCAGGTTCACCCCCGATTACCGCTGACCGGGGGTGCGCAGCGGCCGGAAGTTGCCCTCGCGCACAGCCTCGGGCAGGGAGAAGTTGTAGCGGCCCAGGAAGTTGAGCCACTCGAAGCCGAGCGGGGACAGGCGGGCGATATCGGCGGTGGCTATCTTCTTGCCCTCGGCGCGGATCTGTTCCAGCGCGCGGGCCGTATAGACGGTGTTCCACAGAATGCAGACGTTGGTTAGCAGGCCCAACGCCCCTAGTTGATCTTCCTGCCCTTCCTTGTACCTCTGGCGTAGCTCGCCTTTCTGCCCGTGGAAGATCTTGCGGGCCAGGGTGTGGCGGGCTTCTTGCCGGTTCAGCTGGGTGTTGACCCGCCGGCGCAGCAGTTCGTCGTTGAAGTAGGAGGCCAGGTAGACCGAGCGATCCAGCTTGCCCAGCTCCATCAGAGCGCGGCCGATCGGGGTGGGGGTGCCGCCGCCGGTCAGGTAGCGAAACAGCTCGGCCGGGCGGACCGCACCGGTCTGCAGGGAGCCGGCCACGCGCAGCAGGTCGTCCCAGTGGTCGTTGATGAGGCCGATGTTCACCCGGGTTTTGATCATGGTGTTGAGGCGGCCGTAGAAAGCAGCAGGGTCAGCCCGGTACAGGGTTGAGCTGCCGACGTCAGCCAGGCGCGGGGAGAACTGCCAGCCCAGCAGCCGGAAGACGCCGAAGGCCAGCTCCGAGGCGCCGGCGGTGTCGGAGACGATCTCGGTGGGCCGCAGCGAAGTCTCCTGTTCCAGCAGGCCTTCCAGGATGTAGTACCAGTCCTTGGGGGTGCCGGGGATGACGATGCCATGGAAGCCGGTGAACTGATCGGAGGTGAAGTTGTAGTAGGTGACGCCGCGCGCGCCTTTGCCCTTGCCGAAGTACTTCGTGTTCGGCCCAGCGTTGATGGTCTTGACCGGGACGACGAAGCGCAGCCCGTCGGCCGAGGCCAGTTCGCCGCCGCCCCAGGTCTGCACGATCTCCTGGGTGGCGTGGTAGTCGACCAGGGTGGCGTTGGCGGCGGTCAGCGTGGCGGCGCGGATGTAGTTCTGCTCGGCCCAAAACAGCCGGTCCAGAGCGAGCGCCGGTTCGTGGTCGCTGGCCATGGGCCGCATCCCGACATTCATGGCCTGGGCGACCAAGACGGCCGCGATCGACTTGACCATGTCCTCTCGCCGGGAGGGCGCCTCGCCGGACACGTGAGTGAAGGCGTCCAGGCAGCCGGTCCACGAGTGCACTTCCAGCAGCACTTCGGGCAGGTCGACGACGGGCATGCGGGCCTCGACGTCGGCGCGTAGCGCGGTCAGTGAGGCGGGTTCGTCCAGCGCTTCCAGCCCGGTCAGGACGAGGTGATCCTTGCCTTCGGGGGATTTTTCGATGCGCAGCCACTCGTTGCGCACCGATTCCTCGCCCGACAGGCCCGCGGCCAGCTGCTTGTAGGCGAAGTCCAGGGTGCGCGCCCACCGCTGCGTGTCGGCGCCCGGCTCGGCCGACAGGCCCAGGTCGCGGCAGACCATGGCGCGGGCTTTGTCCCAGGCCGCTCCGGCCAGCAGCCCGGCGGTGGGGTCGCCCCATTTGGGCAGGCCGGGCACGAACACCTCGTGGCGGCGCAGGCACTCGCGTAGCCGCTCGACAGTGGCCACCGTGTAGGCCAGCGTGTTGACCTCGCCAGCCTTCTCCCCTCGCTGGGGAAGACCCGCCGGTGCCAGGCCGAACTCAGGTGCGCCGACGGCACCTCATCCGGGCGCACGGGGCTGCGGCGCCGTTCCAGGCCTTTGAGGAAGTCGATCGCCTCCAGCAGCTCAAAGCCGCGGCGCGCGCCCTGCCCGCCGCCGGAGCGACCGGCTTCGGCCGCGCCGGCGTGGAAGTCGATGACCTTCAGCAGCTTGGTCAAGAACCGGCGGATGGTGGCGTAGCGCTGCAGCAGCTGGTCGTGGAAGTCCTCATCGGGCTCTTGGGCGAGCTCGCCGATGACCTCGGCCGCGGCGTGGATGGCCAGCAGGTCCATGCCGTCCAGCGCGGCCCGCACATCACCGTCCGGGTCGGCGGCCACATCCCGGATCGCCAGCCACACCTCGCGCAACACGATCGCGGCGCTGTCCAGGTCCTTGAGCGTGCGCAGCCGCTCCTTGCCCGCCTTGAACGCCGACGTCCGCACCAGATCACCCATCGCCAAGTCGAACACCTCGATCGCCTCGTCAGCTGAGACCGGCTCCATCACCGCGGCGAAGGCGACCAGGGTGGCCAGCTTGCGATCCCCAGCCAGGTCGGCGACCGCCTTGGCCCTGGCGGCCTTGGCGAAACGGGCCAGCGTGGCGACCTTCCCGGCCGGGACCGCCGATAGATCCCACGCTGAGGCGCCCAGGCCGCGTAACTCCACATGCCGCTCCAGCGCCTTGCCCACCCCGGCGCCGGACACGTCGGTCGGGCTCTTGCGCAGCCGGTCCAGGCCCGAGATCCGCCGTCCCTCGGCCACCGTGACCAGCTCTTCCAGCGCGTCCTTCTGGTTCGGGCTGGGCAGCGAGGCCAAGATCTTGTACTGGCGCAGCGCGACCCGCTCACGGATCTCCGACACCAGTCGTTCCACCGTGCTGATGCCGGGTAGCAGAATCTTCGCCTCGACCAGGCGGTGGGTGAGAAGGTCCAGCAGCACGATCGGGCGTTCGTTATTCGACCAGGCCCGCCGGTAGATCCAGCACGCCAGCGCAAACGCGTGCTCCTCGAACACCTCAAAGCCGTAGGCCTCACGGATCTGCTTCTGGTGATCCCAGCGCGCCTCCTTCTCCCCGTACCCCTTCAGCGCGGAGGCGTCCAAGCCGAGTTGCTCGGCGACGTAGTCGACCACCACGGCGGGCACGTCCTCGGGATCGGTCAGGAAGCAGTTCAAGAACCGAGCCGTCCCGAGCTGGACGGCATAGCCGAGCTGGTTGCGGGCCCCGTTGGCGGCCATCGCCCGCCGCCGGTCAGCGGCTTCCAGGTGGAAGAACCCGCCCAGCTGGGTGAAGTCGGGGACCTCGTTGAACCTGCCCCACCGGCCACGCTGGTCCTCGGTGAGGAAGTTGACCGGCATCACGCACTCCCGCTGCTCGTGGGCCAGGCCGGGTCACCGGCCCGCTATCAGCTGAAAGTGTGGCACCTAAATGATCTTCGAGATGTCCGGCCAGAGCTCGCCGAGATATTGATCATGAAATGTAATGTTCGCCGTTCCCCGATCTCGCCATCCCAGCGAGGTTCAGGAGGGCCCCGGAGCGGGCGACAGCTCGGCCAGCATGCGCCGTACCTGCTCGTGTGACATCCCCACCTGCCGGCCGATCCGCCGCAGTCCCCACCCCTCATCCCGCGCATCGGCCATCGCCTGCGCCGAGGCCGCCGCCACCACGCCTTCCAGCATCACCCGCAGCTCCGCCAGCCTGGCCAGCCTGATCGCCGGCGCCACCCCCACCAGCTCCGCGCAGAACCGCTCAACATCCGCCCGGACGAACGCCACGCCCTCAGACTCCGCCATCGGGCAAGACTTGTAAGCCCGGTTCGCCGTACCGCTCCTACTCGGGGCCCACGATCACAGACGGAAGTGTCGGCAGACGATCGTTTGCCGACACTGAGGGTTCTCTAGGCCGGTCGTCGTTGCACGGCGTCGGCGATGACCGCTGTCACGAGCTTGTTGACGACTGACGTGGTAGGTGGGCCGGGGTCGCGGTCTGCGAACAGGAGATGCCCACCGCCGACCAGGGAGAGGGTGAGTGAGTCGATATCGGCGTCGGCCGCGATGCGGCCCAGTTCACGCTCGTCGGCGAGATAAGCGGAGATCGCGGTCGTGGCCTGGGCGAGGATCGCGATGCCCCCTCCTGGTCTGGCTTGCCGCAGCCGTGTGCGCAGCTCGTCCCGGAAGGTGATGAGCGGGATGATTGCCACCGGAATCGGTCCGAACAGGGTGGTCAGTGCGCTGGTGAGGTTGTCGGCCACCGTGCCAGTTCCAGCGGACTCGCGCAGCGCCCTCGCCTGCGTCTCAAGCTGCGCGGCCCGGTCGAGCACGAGGTCGGTGAGGAAGGCGTCGAAGTCGGTGAAGTGCCGATGCAAGACGCCTTTGGCGCAGCCTGCCTCGTCGGTGACGGCCCGGCTGGTCAGCCCGTTCGGCCCGTCCCGCAGAAGCACACGTTCGGCAGCGTCGAACAGTTGCTGCCGCGCGTCGCGGAGGTGTACCCCAGTTGGCACTCGCAGATCCTCTCGTGCGGTCAGCCCGATGGCATCCGTTGCCTTAGTGGGCATGCGCCCACTAAGGTGGGCGCATGCCCACCTTACCGCGAGAACAACCAGAACCATCCCCAGCGGAGCCGTATAAGGCCCGGCGGACGGCCGAGTCGTTCGGCATGGATGCTCAGCGCTACGACCAAGCCCGGCCTGGCTACCCCGATGCGCTAGTGGCGCGGATCGTCGCAGGCAGCCCCGGGCCTGACGTGCTCGACATCGGCTGCGGCACCGGCATCGCAGCCCGACAGTTCCAAGCCGTCGGGTGCGCCGTGCTCGGCGTCGAGCCCGATGCGCGGATGGCCGACTTCGCGCGAGCCCGTGGCCTGGAGGTCGAGGTGGCGGCCTTCGAAGCCTGGCAGCCAGCCGGCCGGACGTTCGACACGGTTATCGCGGCCCAGTCGTGGCACTGGGTGGACCCGGTCGCCGGCACCGTGAAGGTCGCACGTGTGCTGCGTCCAGGGGGACGGCTGGCGATCTTCGGGCACGTGTACGAGCCGCCTGCCGAGGTGGCCGAACCGTTCGCCGCTGCCTTCCGGCGGGTGGCGCCCGACTCCCCGCTCAGCAGTCAACCGGCCCGACGCCCGCTCGACCTCTACCAGGCGGGATACGCGAAGTTCGCCGACAAGATCCGGGAGACCGAACAGTTCAACGATCCCGAACAGTGGCGATTCGACTGGGAGCAGTCCTACACGCGCGACCAATGGCTGGACCTGCTACCCACCACCGGCGGCCTCACCCAACTCCGTCCCGATCAACTGGCCGAAATACTGGACGCGGTCGGGAACGCCATCGACTCCCTGGGCGGACGCTTCACGATGAACTACACCACCCTGGCCGCGACCGCCGTGCTCGTCGGCACCTCCTGAGTCCATTCGCCAAGTCGCGGCCGACCTAGAAGTCCGCGCGGCCGTTCGATGCTCCGCCGGGCGCAAGCAGAGTGCGGCCAGGAGTTGACGGCGGGCGGGTTGCCGGTGACGACCGGGATGCCGATGGGGCCGGGATGCTTTTTCGGTGCAGTGCGCGCAGGCGGTCGATAGGCGTGCCGAGGCCGCCTCACGGTGTTGAGCGCAGCGACCGTGTCGGGGTGTCGGCCGCTCGGCGGGGTCCGGGCATGGCCAAGGGCAACAGGTCGAGCCGCTTGTCCATGTCGAGGCGAAAGGTGCCGTACGGGTTGACGTTGGACCAGAACAGCGCGGTCAGGCCGCGCCGGTCCTCGGCGGTGAGCTTCTTGGCCCACTTCGGCTCCGCCAGGACCTGCTGGAGCAGCAGCGTGTTGACGTGCACGAGCGCGGACTGGAGCAGGTGCAGCGCGAGCATCGACGTCTCGGCGTGCTCCTTGTCCGGGCCGGTCAGGGCGCCGTCCTTGCCGTAGTGCAGCACAGTGTTCGCGCTGTTCCAGTTCTCCACGACCTGGAGGCCGCCGTGGATCTCGCGGCGCAGGTCGGGGCTGGCGAGGTAGTCGCACGCGAAGATCGTGCGCACGGCGCGGCCTAGCTCTTCGAGGGCCTGGTAGGTGGGGTGTTTGGGGCCGCCGCGGGTGAAGCGCCGCAGCACCTGCTCGGCCTCAGCCGTCCCCAGCCGAAGGGCGGTGGCGTACTTGACCATCTGGTCGTACTGCTGCTCGATCAGGTCCCAGCGGATCGGCCGGGTCAGCGAGCCGCCGAGCGCCGGCCAGCCGGGCGGGGCGTCGTCCGGACGGTACAGGCAGATGCTGCCGATGTTCTTCAGCCGCGGCAGCAGGCGGAAGTTGAGCAGCTCGGTGAAGGCGAATCCGACGACGCTCGCGCCGTGGGTGTCGACGTAGTTGGACTCGATCTCGGCGTCCGTGCAGTGTCGCAGCAGGCCCTCGATCATCGCCGCGACCTCGGACGACGGACAGGACTTCAGCTGGGAGTAGATGCAGACCATTCTTCTTCTCGACGTGCCAGTAGATCATCACGCCGTTGCCGCCGTAGCGGGCGTGGTACTCGGTCATGAAGTTCGAGGACCAGGACCCGAACTTCTTCGAGTCCGACGCGCACGAGGTGCCTTGTCCCCACCAGGCGGCATCCCTGGCGGCGAAGGTGCCGTTCACCAGCCGGGTGACGGCCGAGCGGAGGTTGTCGACGGTGATGAAGTGCCGGCGGACGTGCCGCAGGGCGGCCTCGGTCTCGCCGTGCTCGCCGGTCGCCACGATTGCCCGGATTCCCATGTTCGTGCCCAGGGCGAACAGAGCTAGAGCAGGCGCCGCTGGAGGGTGGCGCGGTCAATGCGCTCGTACGCGGCGACCGAAGAGAACTCGTCGGTGAAGCCGGTGAGGAAGTCGGCGTTCTTCAGCACGTCCAGCAGGTCGAGCACGCCCCACCGTCGTACGACCTCGTCCTTGAGGGCCTGGAGGCCGGTGGGCTCGTCCAGCGGCTCCAGCTTCGGCACGGTGATCCACGACTCGCCCTTGCGGGTAGTGACCTTCACTCCGCCCGCCGAGCCGTCCGCGAGCGCCGCCGACAGCCGATTTAGGCCGTCCGTCATCCGGCGCTTCAGGCCCGTGACGAACTTCTTGGGGTCCTCGGGCTGGCGGATCGCGGCGTAGTGCACGGTGCGGGCCGACTCGAAGTCACCGGGCAGGTCGTCCTCCGGATCGCCCCACCGCCTCCCGCCCTCGACGTAGATCTCCCGGCGCCGGATCGCGTCCCGCAGCGCCACCAACACGCACAGCTCGTACGGGATGCGCTCGATACGGCCCTTGTCGTCGACAACCGCCTCGCGCCAGTCCTTGCGTACGACGCCGTCCATCGGCACCGCGTCGCCGGCGTCGTAGAAACGGGCCTTGCCGTCGACGTCGGCGTACTTCGCCAGCAGCGCGAGCGCGTCCATCACCGGCCGGTAGGCGGTGTTGTTGCACTTGAAGCCCAGCGTGTTCAGCAGCGGCGGCAGCATCTGCCGGTAATACGAACTGTACGACGAGCGCAGTGTGGTGCGGACCTTGGCCTTGAACGCCTTCTCGTTCGCCTTCGCCTCCGCGACCAGGTCGCGCAGCGTCTTCTCACCCACCACCGGGTACAGCACCGCGCGTACGGTCCCCTCCGGCCGTCCCACCGCTGCATCCGCGAGGCGGAAGAGGATGCCCTCCTTACCCCTCACCTTCTTCAGCTCCGCCGTCAGCTGCCGTTCCACCCGCCGCTCGGCACGAGCGTTGATCTTGTTGACGAGGGCAACAAGCAGTTCCACCAGGGCATCGGTGATCTCCGCCTGACGGGACGCGCACAGCGCGGCCAGCAGCGTGATCCGTACGTCCTCGCCGGCATCCCGCAAGTCCGAGGGGTACATCTTGATCGCCCGTGCCCGCCACGCGGCCACCAGCTTCTCCGAACAGTCCGCGAACAGGCCCTCCGGCAACCCAAATCGCCGTACGGCGGTCAGCTTGGTGATCTCCGTCAGCAGCGAGTCCAGACCCACCGCACCGGGGTCCCGCTTCAGCGAGGCCAGTAGCGCGGTCCCGTCCTCGTTGCCCTCCGCCACCAGCTCCAGCAGGCGCCGGGCGCATACCTCCCCCAGGCGCGCGACGGTCTGCATGCAGAAGACCCGGTCCGCACGTGCCCGCGCGGCGGCCACGATCCGCTCGATACGGCCCGGGGGCTCGATGCGGTCACTGCGGCACTGCACGAGCAGGGCCTCGCGCAACCGGTCCTCCACCAGCTCCACCCGGCAGACCTCATCGGCGAGCCAGCCGGTCAGCCGCTCCTCATCGGCCCGGGTCGCCGGGCGGAACCCCAGGGCCTCGCGGATCTGCGTACGGTGGCCCTTCGCCGAGCGGGACGACACGTCGTACTTCGCCAACTCCTCCGCCGGCACCTTGACCACGTCGGCCACGTAGTCGACCGCGGCCTGCGGGAACTCCTCCAGGAACTCGGGGAACCGGCCCTCCAGCTCGAAGAACTTCAGCATCAGCACGAACCCGAGCCGCGTCGGGCCGGACTTGTTCGCGACCAGGTTCCAGTCGCTGCCCACCGGCGTCCAACACGCCACCACATCCTCGGGCGACCACCCCCTGCGCATGAACGGCCCCGCCCCTCCGTCGACTACTCGTTCGGCCTAACGAACAGGCCGGGCACGAAGCAACGGGGCGGGAAGGAGGGCCGGTGGCCACTTTGCACCGTGGGTCAGAGATAGGAGACCGGGGCCGTTTCGTAGAGCATTCGCCACAGCGCCCGCTCACGCAGCGGGATGTCGCGGCGTGACAGCAGCCGGTGGATCGTGGTCTTGGCCACTGCGCGGGTCTCGTCGGCGCTCTCCTTGTGGCGTTCGGCCTCGGCCGGGACCGACGGCGCGGCCCAGTGCTTCTTGCTCTGGCACCAGAACAGCCAGGCGGTGACGGCGGCGCGGTTGCGGTTCCAGGTCGCCGGCGCGCATCGGCCCCACAGGGTTGGCGGTGCGCGAGGTGGTCAGGAAGGCGTCGGCGGCCGCGGCGAGGCTGACGCCTCCACCGTGCAGGGCGGTGACCTTCGAGGCGGCGCTCATGCCGCCCGCCGGGCGACGTCCGGCGCGACGTACCGGATAACGTGCCAGAGTCGCGCAGCGGCCGCGCGAGTGGAAAGCCTGGTCGGCGGACGGCTCTGATCGCTCATGTACGTGATAATGGATCATTATCTGGTACATGCTTCCGGCCTTGGCGTGCTCCTGGCGTACTCCGGCCACCTCCCCGCTCGATGAACGATCTCGTATTGCACCGACTGATGCAAAACAGGTAGCGTGCTCATATGGCGAGGCCGAGATCATTCGATGAGGACCGGGTCCTGGACACTGCGATGCGCACGTTCTGGGCGAAGGGCTATGAGTCGACCTCGACCAGGGACCTGTGCGAGGTGCTCGGTCTCGACCGCAGCAGCGTGTACAACGCCTTCACCAACAAGCGCGAGCTGTTCAAACGCGCGTTGACCCGCTACATGGACATCACCACCGCTGACCAGCTACGCATCCTTGACAATCACGAACTGCCGGCGATCGAACGGATCCGCGCGTTGTTCGCCAAGATCCTCCAGACGGAGGCGGAGAACCGGAGCGACGGCCACGGCCTCGGCTGCCTGACCGTCAACACCACGATGGAGCTCGCCGGCCGCGACCCGGAGATCGCCCTGATGCTCGCCCGCGACACTGAGCGCCGAGTCGCCAGCCTGAGTGCGGCCATCAGGGGCGGGCAGCGCGAGGGCGACATCGACTCCACCCGCGATCCCGCCGAACTCGCCAGGTTCGTCAACGCCGTGATCGCCGGGATCCGGGTGGCCGCTCAGGGTGGCGCCGACGACGCCACCATCGCGGCCATCGCCGCCACGGCCATGGACGCCCTGGCTTGACCTCTGCTTTTTCGTGCCCGAATTCTACACCGATTGATGCAAAAAGGAGTCCCGTTGCCCAGAGCCGTCTACGTCCTGGCCATAGGCATCTTCGCCATGGTGACCAGCGAGTTCGCCGTCGGAGGCTTGATGCCCGAGATGGCAGGCGGACTCGGCGTGACCATCTCCCAAATCGGCTATCTGATCACCGCCTTCGCGGTGGCCATGTCGGCGGGCGGGCCGCTGATGTCCGTCGCGCTGGTACGGATACGCCCGAAACCCGCACTCATGCTGCTTTTCGCGATCTTCCTGGCGGGCAATGTGCTCGCGGCGGTTGCGCCCTCGTACCCGATCATGATGGTCGCGCGCGTCATCACCGGCGTCGCCTCCCAGGCGTTCTTCGGAGTCGCCATCTCGGTGGCGGTCCAGCTGAGCCGCCCAGAGGTACGTGGCCGGGCTCTTGCCATCGTCCTGAACGGATTGATGCTCGGCACCCTGCTCGGGCTGCCACTGTCCACACTGATCGGCGGGCAGCTCGGCTGGCGCGCCGCCTTCTGGGCCGTCGGTGCCCTGACCGTCACCGCCGCACTTGCCACGATGATGGGCGTTCCCAGGCTCGGGCGTACTGACGGTGCCAACGGCAACTTCCGGCAGGAGATGGCGGTCTTCAGGAACGGCAGGCTGTGGTTGGCGCTGTCGACCAGCACCCTCATCATCGGCGCGACCTTTGCCGCCTTCAGCTATCTCAGCCCGATCCTCACCCAGGTCACCGGGTTCGCCTCGAGGTCTGTACCCCTCCTGCTCGTCGCGTACGGCGCAGCCACCGTGATCGGGAACTACATCGTCGGACGCCTGGCCGACAAGCACACCATCAGCGTCCTGCTGTCCGGGCTGATCCTCAACGCTATCTTCCTGGCCGGTTTCGCGCTGTTCGCTCACCTCAGCGTCCCCGCAGTCATTGCCATGCTGGGCGTCGGGCTGGTCGGAGTGACCATGAACCCGGCGATGGCTGTACGCATCCAGCGCGTCGGCAACCCGGGGCCGCTGGTCAATACCGTCCACGCCTCCTTCATAACCCTCGGGGTGATCATCGGCTCCTCGATCGGCGGGCTGGTCATCGACGGCTTCGACCTGCGAGCCCCCCTCTGGCTGGGCGTTGGGCTGGCCGCACTCGGGATCGCGTCTCTCCTGCCCGAGCTCAGCCGCACCAGGGCCCAGTCATCGACGGAGAGCCTCACACAGGAGCGCGTCGAAGCCGCCACCACCCACTGACGCGCCACACAAACCGCATCCACCACCCACCGAAGCGACGCACGGGCCGAACCGCACAACGGGCGGCCCGTCCACACGAGAGCGCGGCATGCTGGGGTCTACTTGCCTGACATGGACCCTTCCTCACCACCTCCCTGCTGGAGCAGGCCCGCACCCACCCACCTGCCCTGTCGATGACCTCGACCTGCGCCTGGTCCTGGCACTCAACCACCTCATCGACATCGTCCTGGGTCGCTACCTGTTCAAGGCGCCATCGCCGACCGAGTGCGACCTCGACACCCTCATCGCCCTCGTCGCCCCCGCCGTCCAGAACTACCTCACCAGCCCGCTGCCCACCGCCTCCGCCAACCAGCCCGCCAAACGGCTGCGGCCGCGCATAACTCCGTTACCGCCGGCGACTTTCGCCAGCGGAGCGGGAACACTCGGTGCGGGGCCAGTGAACGAGGCCAGCGCAGTGGTGTCATGGCCGGTCTGAAGGGGGACGGGTGATGGAAGCAGCCGCATCAGATGGTGATCCCGCCCCGCTGACGGGCTTCAGCGACGCCCAACGCTGGACGGCGATCGAGCGCTGGCGGCTGCTGCGGCCCCATCTCGAAGAGGGTGTCCCCCTTTCCCAGCTCGCCTCCTCCTGCGGAGTACCCGAGCGGTCGCTGCGCCGCTGGCGCGCGGCCTACCAAACCGGCGGCCTGGCCGCTCTGGTGCGCCGTCCGCGCTCGGACCGCGGCCGGACGAAGATGCCCGAACCGTTGCGGCTACTCATCGAGGGCCTGGCGCTGCGGCCGCCCCGCAGAAGTATCGCGGTGATCCACCGGCAGGCCGCCAGCGTCGCCACCGTGCAGGGGTGGCCGATCCCCGGCTACTCCACCGTGCACGAGATCGTCCGCAACCTCGACCCGGCGCTCGTCGCGCTCGGGGTGGAGGGCACCAAACGCTACCGGGAGGTGTATGAGCTGGTGCATCGCAGGGAGGCGTCCAAGCCGAACCAGATCTGGCAGGCCGACCACACCGAGCTGGACCTGTGGGTTGTAGACCCCAAAGGCCAACCGGCCCGGCCGTGGTCCTCCGGCCCCGCCACACGGCGGGGCCGTGCCTTTGCCGGTCAAGGGATCATGTCTGGCCACGTAGCGCCAGAGAATCTCGGCCATCTATCGCCGGAATTTACAGGCTAACGATGCCTCGTAACGATCAATTCATGGCTTTGCGCTTCAGCGGGCGATTCCCGTCAGCTGGAGCGCTAAGTCACATGCGGCGATGTCCGAAGCGCGTCGCCGCGACGCTATGACTTGACGTCGGGCTCTTTGGGTGTCAGCCCCAGCTGGCGAAGCTGTGCTGGCCGCAGGGGCAGCCATCCGCCGGCGTCGAATCCGTCCCGTCTGCCTCAGTCGCCACGCGAAGATCATGATGGACGAAGCGTCAAGCATGTGCGCGAACCGTCAAAGCTCCCTAGGAACCAACCTGTCAAGGATGTCCCGGAACCACACAGTGACAGGCGAAAAAGCGATGACAGCAACAGGGCATAAGCGCCGCTCGCTCCCCGCGCCGTTCACACCCCACTGGCCCGGCAGCTTTGGGCCGGCTCGTCTACCCGGAGGTGGAGCCCGTCGAGCATGACGGTTAGAAGCTGATCACGGTGTGCGGGGGTCCGCTCCGCCGCCCAGGCGACTGAAGCGATCAGGGAGAAAAGGGCGGAGGCGTCGATATCGGGTCGGATCGTCTCTGTGTGCTGGGCTCTGGCCAGTAGTTGCGCCCCAGCGGCCTTGACGGCTTGGCAGGTGGCGTGGAGTTCGGATGTGGGGTCGGCGAGGCTCTCGACGAGGGCGTCGACCAGGCCGCGATAGGTCATGGCGTGCTCGACCGCGGCCGTCAGCCAGGTGGCCAAGGCCTGGTGCGGGGACGGGGAGGCGAGCAGCTCATCTGAGCGGGCTTTCAGGCTGCGCAGGCTTTCGCCCAGCAATGCCTCCAGCAGTGCCTGGCGGGTCGGGAAGTGCCGGTAGAGGGTCACGTTGCCGACGCCGGCGGTGCGCGCGATGTCGTTCAAGGAGGCGCCAACGCCGTGTTCGGCGAAAGCCGTCCGGGCGGTCGTCAAGAGCCGCTCGTAATTGCGTCGCGCATCTTTGCGCCCTACGGGCCGGGTCTGCGTTGATCGATCCGCCACGGGACCCTCCACACGTTTGCTAAAACGAGGAACCTCCTCATATGTTAGCTCACCGAAAGCGAGGAACTTCCTCGTTTCGTTGCGTACCATCCTGAGGAGTGCCATGACCGAACAGAGAACGCACGTGGCGACAGCGGGATCCGGGCCCGCCGGCGCCTCCCGCCCGCAGCGCCACCCCGGCCTGGTGCTCGCCATCGTGCTGATCTGTCAGACGATGTTCATCCTGGACACCAACGTGGTGAACATCGCCCTCCCCGACATCCAGCACGACCTCGGCTTCTCTGCCGCCGGCCTGTCCTGGGTGCTCAATGCCTACATGCTGGCCTTCGGCGGTCTGCTGCTGCTCGGCGGTCGCGCGGGCGACATCGTCGGCCAACGACGGGCTCTCATCGGCGGGGTGGTCATCTTCACCGTCGCTTCACTGGCCGGAGGGCTGGCCACATCGGCTGGAATGCTGCTGGCGGCCCGTGCCGGTCAGGGGATCGGCGCCGCCATCGCCGCACCGACCGTGCTCGCCCTCATCACCGTAGGCTTCCCGGAGCCTGCACGCAGGGCGCGGGCGCTGGGGGCCTACGCGGCAGTCTCCGGTTCCGGCGCCGCGATCGGCCTCATCGCCGGTGGCATGCTCACCGACTGGATCTCCTGGCGGTGGGTGCTGTTCATCAACGTGCCGATCGGCATGGTCCTGCTGATCCTGGCCCCGCTGTTCATCACCGAGACCGATCGCCACCCGGGCCGCTTCGATCTGGCGGGTTCGCTGACCTCGACGCTTGGCATGACCGCGCTCGTCTACGGCTTCATCCGCGCCGCTGAGCAGGGCTTTGGCGACGTGGTCACGCTCGGCGCACTCGGCGTGGCCGCCGTCCTGCTGGTCCTGTTCGTGGCCGTCGAGTCCCGTGCCCGGCAGCCGATCGTCCCGCTGCGGCTGTTCGCTGACCGCAACCGCGCCGGCGGCTACGTTGTGCTGCTGTTTGTCCTGGCCGCGGGCAACGGCATGTTCTTCTTTCTCACCCAGTTCCTGCAGCAGGTCCGCGGGTACAGCCCTCTGCAGGCGGGATTCGCCTTCGTGCCGCTGGCCCTCGCGATCCTGGCGTCTTCCGGCATGGCGGCCCGGCTGCTGCCGCGCCTGGGCGCCAAGACGCTGATTGCCGTCGGCGCCGCGGCGATCAGCCTGGCCCTCCTGTGGATGACGCAGCTGACGCCCCAGGCCGGCTACGCCACGGCGCTGCTCGGCCCCATGATGATCGCCGGTCTCGGCATGGGCATCTTGCTGGTAGGAGCCACCACCGTGTTGTCCTCCGGGATCCGAGCCGAGGATGCCGGCGCCGCCTCGGGCCTGCTCAATGTCATGCAGCAGATCGGCGGTGCGCTGGGGCTGGCCATCCTCGTCACGGTGTTCGGCGCCGCCACACGCGCTTCACGCGGACCGGCCCACCAGGTCCTCACCGAGGGAGTCACCACGGCCTTTACCGTCGCAGCTGCGTTCACCGCCAGCGCAATCCTCCTGGCCCTGACCATGAAGAACAGGCCGGCTCACACAGCCGAATCCGCGGAGGAGCTCACCCGATGACGTAGGGACCAACCTCAATCTGTGCCCCGACGCTCCGGACCTGCCAGGTAGCTGATCTACAGGTCTTCGGGGCTCGCTCGCCCCCAAAGCGGGAGTGCACGCCCTTGCCGGTCAGGAGGTGTGGTTCAGCGGCACAGGGCCGCGTCGACGGCTTTCTCCAGGTGCTCGATGGCTTGTCCGGTTTTCGGTTCGAGGGTCATCGTGACGCTGGCGGCGCGGCTTCGCGTGCAGAGCCATGTACGAATAGACGAGCAGAGCTGATCATCGAGACCCCACTACCGTTCTGTCTCATTCAGCGGAACGGATTCGGGTCCGCTCAGGTAAGGAGTTTCGCTAGCTGGGCCATCTCAGTGGGTGGGTCGATCACCGGCTGGATGAGAAGTTCGTCGATGCCGGCTTGTTGCAGGGTGGCGATGCGGGCGCGGAGGTCGTCGCGGGTGCCGACCAAGGCCAGGGTGTTCATCAGCGAGGGCAGGATCAGGTCGCGGTCCTGCGGTGCGATGCGTCCGAGGTAGTTGGGGTAGAGCTTGGTGTGCCGGTCGGGTGCGGTGGCGCTGGTGCCGCGCCGGTCCAGCAGTCGCCGCACCGTCTCGCGTTCGGCGGGGCCGAGCTGCTCGGCGAAGGCGGGTGTGTCGGCGGCGGTGTCGGCGGCGAAGGCCAGCAGCGACAGGACGAGGTGGCCGGTCGCGTCCCGGGCCGCGTCGCCGTGGGGGTCCTCGTCCTCGTCGAGCATGTGCAGCGCGGTGACCACATAGGAGTCCGCCCGAGGGTCCGTGCGGGAATCGGGGTCCCGGGGTGTCCCGCGGGCGGCGTTACGGCGGGCGTCGTGCAGCGCGTGCCAGGCGGTGGGGTCCAGCAGGCCGAAGGAGATCAGGCCGGTGCCGCGGCGGCCGGCGACGGCGGCGGCCTTCGGCCCCAGCGCGGCCACGACGAACTCGATCGGGTCGGCCGTGTTCACCTGCCCTCCTGCGTGCAGGAAACGGACGTCGCGAACCCGGTCACCTTCGCGGTACTCGATGGTGCGTCCGGCGCACAGGCCCTGCAATGCGGCGGTGAAGGTCTCCACCGTGGCCGCCGTGGTCGGCCGCATGCCCAGCGTGCGCCGGGCGGTGTTTCCAGTCCCGACCCCGCAGATGATGCGGCCCGGTGCCAGCGCGTTGAGGCTGGTGAGTCCACCCGCGGCGGCCGGCGCCGAGCGCAGCGCCGGTGAGGTCACGCCGATGCCGAGCCTGATGCGGCTGGTGGCCTTCGCACACAGGCTCAAGGCGACGAAGGCGTCGCCGTGGACCATCGGGGTGTCGTTGACCCAGAAACTGTGCAGGCCCAGCTCCTCGGCCTGTACGGCGAGGTCCTCCACGCCTGGCTGTGCGGTGACCACGACGCCTGCACGCATCGAAACCTCCAGGGACGAGGATCCCAACGTACTCAGCTTGACAGCTCACCGGCTCTGCACTTCCAGGAGTACGCCGACAGCTGGCGCACTGTCGGGGCGATCGCCACGGGCGCGCCGGGACCCGGCCTCACCCCGGCCGCGGCCTGCCCGCCGATCCGGAGCCGGAGACGGCACATGGATGAGCAGGCGCTCGGCAGCGGCCTCGAGCCCGCCTCCCGCCGCTGGTCCGTAGCTGCCGACGCAGCGCGAGGCCGAGGTGTACGCGCAGATCCCGGCTGTAGCATGCCGTTGCCTGTGCGGGCCGATGACTGCACCGACGACATCGGTATGAGAGCACGGGGGCCGGCGTGCCCGTTCGGCTGTCAGGTCATCGAAGCGCGCCCGCTCCCCCGCGCCGAGGCCTTCGCCTTGGCCGACGCGCACCGACTGCCAACGGCTGGAGAGCGAACATGGCCTCGGCTTCGGCTACCCGCTCCGCATCGCGGGCGAGTGGGGACTCCGGCACCCGGACCGGGCCGTGACCTGGCTGAACTCCGCCATCGCGGGCGACAAGGTGATGGACCTCGAACCCCGATGGCAGGCGGACGTGCTCGACGCGCGCCCGACGTGGTGTCGATCCTCGTAGGCGTCAATGACGTCGGCTGGCACACGTACGCCCCGGACGGCTACGTGATCCCCGCGGAGGACTACGCGGCAGGTTACGACCGCCTACTCGCGCCCCTCGCCGAGGCCGGCGCCGACCTGATCCTCATCGAGCCGTTCCTCCTGCCGATTCGCGGCCGTGTCGAGGTCGGCGACGCGCACCTCGGCGTAGAGGACCGGAAGAAGTGGCGCGCCGACCTGGACCCGAAGATCCAGGTCGTGCGCGAGCTCGCCCTCAAGTACGGCGCGCACCTGCTCGCCGCCGACGGCATGTTCGCCGAGCTCGCCGCGACGACCGGACCGGAGTACTGGGCTGTGGACGGCGTGCACCCGACGCCGGCCGGTCACGCCGCACTCGCGGAAGCCTGGTTGCGCCTGGTCGCGTGACCATGCCTCGCGATCCCAGGCGGGCCCGCCGCTCGACGGCCCGCGGCCGGCGCCTGGGACGCTCGCCGGCGATGACCGCCGAGCAGGTCCGGCACGCCCGCGACCTGCTCGCCCGGCCGGAGGACACCGTCTCCTCCATCGCCCGCCTACTCGGCGTCGGCCGCTCGACCATCCACATGTACGGACGTCGGCGAGGTCGACGTGACAATGGTCTGCCGGCGTGTTGGCAGAGCAGGACCCTGCTCCCAGGGCGAATTCCTCCCTCCGTCGGAAGATCCGCCGGATTTCGCGAGCGAGAGTCGGCGCTCGTTTGAACCCCGGTCCACAGGATGGACGCTCAGTGCCCGCGAGCCGCCGCGCCGCTTTCCTGCCGGTGAACGCGAAGAGCGGACGCGAGCACCTCGGGACAGACGGCCAGCGTGGTAGGCGGCGGGCCAGCTCGCCGACCCCTCTCTCCCATCCGGCCGGCGGCTCGGTCTCGGCGGCCTGATCGACGTCGCCAGCAAGGACTGGGCGAGCGTAGCGGCCAGCCGGCGGCCAGGCGGCCGCGCACCTGTCGACGAGGCTCGACGCCACCCGCATAGCGATGACCTGCACGACCACGGCTAAGCGCAGGATCCGGCTCGGATGTTCCTCAGCCCAGGGCCACGCGGCGGCTCGAGGGCATGGATACGGTGCGAGGATGGCGCGCCTTCCCGGCTACCAGCCGATGATCGCCCAGGCCGGGACCACTCCGCCGGGCGACGGGGATCGGTGGGCGGTGGAGATGAAATGGGACGGCATCCGCGCGCTGCTGTACGTCGAGGACGGCCGGGTGCGGATCCGCAGAGTGCCCTTGCGCTTTTCGACACGTCGGGACTGCATACCGATCTTGTCCAGCGCGTCGATCAGGTCGGGAGTGAGCTTGCCCGCCTTCCGCGGGCTGCGCTGCCGGCTGATCCAGTCCTTGAGATAGTCGTTGTCGGGCTCGAGTCTGCCGGTGCTGGCGTGTAGCGCCTTGGCCTGCTCGTAGGCCTCTTGCCATTTCGCTTCGGCGGGCTCCCAGATGATGTGGAGGCGGTCCAGCATCGCGATGCGTTCGGCGGACAGGGCGCCCGCGGCGGCGTTCGCTGCGGCGGTGCGGATCAGCAGCGCTTCGGCGAAGCCGGGGTTGACGGCGCTGCCCATCACCTCGCAAGTCCTCCCGATCCTGAGCGGAAACGCTTTTCGTCGCTCGGTCCAAGTACGGGTGTAAGGCGAACGACGAAAGGGATTGCAGGCGATGCGCCTCAACGAAGACCCTGCGGCCTATGAGGCCTTTTATCGCCGCCACGTGGATGCCGTACTGAAATTCGTGGCCCGGCGGGTGAGGGACCCTCATCTCGCCGCGGACCTCACGGCGGACATCTTCCTGGCGGTCTTGGACTCGGCTCATACCTACGTCCCCGGCCGGGGCAGCGAAATCGCATGGCTGTACGGCGTCGCGCGCAACGTCGTGTCGGCCCAGCATCGCCAGGCGGCCAGGGAGGCGCGGGCCAACGGCCGCGTCGCGGGTCGCCGGCTGATGGACGACGACGATCTCGTCAGGATGGAGGAACGGATCGACGCCGAGCGCCACATGCGCTGTGCCCTCGAGGCCATGGCCAGGCTTTCCGAGGGCGAGCGCGCCGTGCTGGAGCTCGTGGCGATCGACCAGCTCTCCGTCGCCGAAGCCGCCGCGGCCCTGGGCATCAGGCAGGTGACCGCGCGGGTCAGACTGCACCGGGCCAGAAAGACCCTTGAAAACGTCGCTTCGCCAGCACCTGTGTACGTGGAAGGACAGGCATGAGCAATTTCGAAGAGCGCCTTCTCAGTGCACTCAAGGACGAAATCACGACGAGAACGGCGGAGGACAAGATGACCACTGTTACACCGGTTCAGCGCGGCTCGCGGCGGCGCTTCGTAGGGCTGTCCGCCGCGGTGGCGGGGGTCGCGGCGGCCGCCACTGCGGTGGTGCTCATGACCGGTATCGCGGGCGCTCCGGCATACGCGGTCACCAAGGGCGCGGACGGCGCGGTCAGCGTGCGGATCAACTCGTTCACCGACCCCGAAGGGCTGGAGGCCGAGCTGGCCGCCAACGGCGTCAAGGCGGTCGTCGACTACCTGCCTGCGGGGCAGACCTGCCAGGAGCCGCGCGGCCAGCGCAGCAGCATGACCGGGAAGTTCGCGACGAGCATCGGCTCGGAGGGCAACGGGATGTCCTTCAAGATCGTGACCGGGCAGGTCCCGGAGGGCGAGACGCTCGTGCTGGCCGTGTCCAGGAGCAAGGACGGCGACGACAAGCCGCCGTTCGCGACCTCGCTGCAGGTCGTCAAGGGCGCGGTCGCGCCGTGCGAGGCCACCTCGGCGTCGGAGCCGACGGCCGACGGCTCCGGTGGCACCAGCGAGAGCAAGGGCGACGATTCCGGTCTGAGCTCCAAGAACGACGGCGAGGACAACGGTCCCAGCCTGAACGAGGAGACCAAGTAGCCCCTCTACTCACCAGGGCCGGCGGTCCTTCCCCACATCACGCATCGCCGGCCCACCCGGATCAGCGGCGGTTCTTGGCCGGCCACCGGAACGAGGCAGGGCGGCCAAGCGGGTAGGGGGCATCGCCGTCGGGCGTGGCGATCACCCCGATCGGCTCGTTCACCAGACGAGCCAGGTCATTCACGTCGTACCAGTCGGCTCGGTCCATAGTCGAGCAGCCTACGCCTGTCCATAAAAGAGGACGAGGAGGCGTCGATCTCCACGCATGGCGGATACTCCCTTGCTCGATTCGGTCGGTTCTGGTCTCGGGGGACCTGCGGCCCCAGGCCGTCCAAGGTCGGGTGGCCGGGGATCTCAGGTGAGGTGGTCGGTGGGAGGGCTGGTGTATTCGGTGTCGGTGACGTGGTCGAGCCAGGTGACCTCATCGCCTTCCCACAGGGCGATGTGGGTCATGAACTGGTCGGGGGCGGCGCCGTGCCAGTGCTCTTCACCGGGCGGAGTCCAGATGACCTGGCCGGGGTGGGCTCGGAGGATCGGGCCGCCCCGGGACTGGATCAGGGCGATCCCCTCCACGATGTACAGGGCCTGGCCCCTGCCGTGGGAGTGCCAGGCAGTGCGGGCGCCGGGCGTGAAGTGCAC